>NZ_JBEPNO010000009.1:0-215494 GCF_040546275.1 Nakamurella sp. UYEF19
CGCGGTCGGTGCCGCGGTCGGGGACGGGGCGAGTGTCACAGCTCCGGATGGCGCGGCGGGGATGGTCGGGGTGGTGGTGTCCCGAACGGCCAGGTCGGCTGCCACATCCCGGTCCACATCCTTCGCCGGTTCGGCTGTGTCTGCTCCGTCGCCGGTGTTGGTGTTCGTGTTCGGAGCGGCGGGGTCTGTGGCCTGGGTGTCGGGGACGCCGCGGTGGGTGTCGGGGTGGGTGTTGTCGGGGTGGTGGGGGTGGGTGCGGGCGATCAACCCGTCGAGGTCCAGGTAGCCGTGGGTGAGTAGTTCCTCGGCGATGTCGGCCAGGACGTCGGCGCGGCGTTGGTCGATGCTGCGGCCGTCCAAACCTTGGTGGGCTTGGGCGATCAAATCGATGAGGGTGAACACCAGGACGGCGGATTCGGCGGGCAGCAGCGCGGTGATGACGCCCATGCCGTCCTTGTCGGGGCGGTGCCCCACCGAGCGGCCTTTCACGGCGTGGATCCGCCGGTTCTCCGCCGCGGCGGGGTCGGCGGCGATCACTTCCCGGTCGACCAACGTTTCCAACTGTCCCAGGGACCGGCCCTTGGCCCAGTTGAGGATGCGCCGTTCCACCCGGCCGCACTGCGGCAAGGTCAGGACGGCGGTGCGGTCGGTGATCATCCGGGCCCGGCCCACATCCACGCGGCCCTGCCGAAGGGCGGCGGCGGTGGCGGGGAGTGCGGTGAGCATGCGGGTGGCCTGGTTGATGCGGATTTTCGCGGTGATCGGTGACCAGTCCAGCACGGCGGCCACTTCCGCGGCGGCGACCCGCACCGCGCAGTCGGCGGTGACTTCGGCGACCTCCGCGGCATCCACCTCCCCGTCCGCCGCCCCATCGCCGCGACGACCGCGGCCACCTTTGTCGACCAAAGCGTTGACGAGGTCCGACACGTCGCCGCAGCGGCCGGGCACACCCAGTTCGGCCAACAACGAAAGTTGCCGGGCGTGCAGGTGGGCCAGCAACCGTTCGGAGCAGATGATCGCATCGACCAACTCCGGCGGCGTCAGCGCGGCCAGGTCGTTGTCGGTGGTGGCGAGGAAGGTGAGGGTGTCGACGCCGGGCAGCGCTGCCGCCGCGGCCGCGGCCGGGGTCGCAGCGGCCGGGGCAGGGGCGAGGGCGACGTCGGCAGCTGATGGGACGTGACTATCGCTGGTGTCCATGCTGCCCTCCCCCTGATTCCGAACGTGTGTTCCTAGTGTATTGGCCCGGTTTGGTTGTGTCTGCCGCCGAATGGGGGGATTTGACAGGTGTTGGTGCGGGTCATCCGAGGCGGGGCCCGTCGAGGCGCCCATGCCCGCCCGCGCTCGGCTCGAGGGTGCTGTGGGTGGCTCACAGGTGACGCCAACGGCACCGGTATGACGGCGTCGACGACCGGTATGACGCAGGCTGCACCGGTATGACGGCGCGCGGTACTACCGGTGCGGGCTGCGTCATACCGGTGCACGCGAGAGGTCGGCCAGGTCATACCGGTGGACGCAAGGGGTCGGCCAGGTCATACCGGCCGCCACCGCACGTCGGCCAGGTTCTACCGCTGGACGCAAGGGGTCGGACAGGTCATACCGGTGGACGGGAGGGGTCGGCCAAGTCATACCGGTCGCCACCGCATGTCGGCCAGGTCACTTCATACAAGTCGCGCACGCGTGGACGCTGGTCACCGACCGGCGGCAACGCGGGCGGCAGGAGCATCACCGGCAGGACCGCGGAGCGACACCACAACACCGGCGAGCACGAGCAGCAGGAACACAGCAAGAGCCAAGCCGGTCAGGGCATCCCGGCGCACGACCGACTGGCCGCGCAGGGCCTGCCAGGTGAGAATCCCCAGCAGCGCGAGGTATCCGACAGCGAACGTCATCACCAGGCGCGAGCGCACGGCGACCGACCGCAGCAACACGAATCGGCGCGAGGCCAACTCCAGCAGGATCAGGAGAATCGGGATCGCCTGCAGCGCATGCATTCCGATGAAGTGCGGGATCCGAAGGTCCCCACCGACGGTGCTCCAGCCGAAGAACGGCAACCCGGGGCCGCCGTCGGCCAGGCCGACCGAATGCGACCCGACAATCGTCAGGCCGTCGGTGATCTGACGCGCACTGGGAATCGTCATCAGGAACCCGAGAGCCATTCCGATGACGGCCACCACGGCGCCCGAGCGGATGGCCAGGTTACGGGCCCGGTCAGCGACCGGATTCTTGAAGAGCAGCGCCGAGACCACCAGGGTGGCGATCCAGACCACACCGATCGAGCCCGCCATCACCGCCCACATCACCCTGTTGAAGGGTGTCGAGACATTGAAATGACTGGTGGTACCGCGGATCACGTCGCCCACGATGATCACCTGCTCGATGACGAGGCAGAACACCGAGACCGTCCCGGCCCACCACGCGAGCCGGCGGAATCGGGCGAGCTGGTTGATGAGCCACGCCCAGGTCACCGCATAGATGCCGATGGACAGCGAGAATTTCAGCGGCTTCAGCCAGATGGGTTGTCCCGTCAGCACTCTGGGGTCCAAGACGAGCCCGACCAGGCAGACCAGGGCACACAGGATCATCGCCCCGGCCAGCACCATCAGCGGTCGGTGCCACGAGAGAACAGGAACTTTCGGGCGCGCGGGAGCAACAATCGTCGTCATCGAAAATCTCCAGGCGAGTGGGTGGCAGCCACCAGGGAGGCGGCAAGAAGCACAACAGGGCAGAACAGCGGATGGAGCGCCTACAGCGAGACGCGGTCACAATCGTCGACGAAGCCCGGCTCCGTCGGGTACTGCTTGGTGGAAATGCTCTCCTGTGCCAGGCGGCGCAGGGCCATCAGCATCACATCGCCGAGAACGGTTCCCACGACCACTGTCTCGACCATGGCCGGTCGGTCACGGTCCCGGGCGACGGCCTCCAGATCACCCTCGGCTGCAACCTGGGCGGCCGCCGCCCAGGAATCGATCAATGCAGCGTCTGTCCGGCCCAGTGCACGAAACGTGGCCAGGACGTCCGCAGCGATGTGACGGCCGGGGTTGTCGACCGACACGGACCAGCCGTGCTTGACGATCAGATCGTCGATCTGCGCCAGACCGAGCTGGCGGTCCAGCGGACCGGCCCGGTCCGCCGCCACCGCAGTCACCGACTGCTGGCTGGTGCCCAGCAGGTAGTTCGGCGAAACCGCCGGATCATCCATCGCTGCAAGGACTTCCGCCGTCCTGGCGACCGAGAGTCCACCGATGTCGATCAGCGCACGGATCAAACCGAGTCGCCGCACGTGCGACTCGTCGTACTGCGACTGCGTGGCACTGGTCCGCTCCCCGGAATGGAGCAGACCTTCCCGCAGGTAGTACTTGATGGTGGCAACCGTCGTGCCCGACGTCTGACTGAGCTCGGCCATCCTCATCTGGATACTGTAACTATCGATAGTTGAGCTGTCTAGTCTTCATCCAAACCAGGATCGGGCACGACGATCCGTCCGGGAACAACCGCCGCCGCTACCAGATGCGCACGCGTTCCGAGGGGTCCAGCCACATCTCGTCGGACTCGGTCACGCCGAACGCCTCGTAGAACTCGTCGAGGTTGCGCACCACCTGGTTGCAGCGGAACTCCGGCGGCGAATGCGGGTCCAAGGTGAGCCGGCGCTGCACCTCGGCCGGCCGGGTCTGGGTCCGCCAGGCCCTGGCCCAATTCAGGAACAGCCGCTGCGCACCGGTCTCCCCGTCGATGGTCTCCGGCTCCCGACCGTTCAACGACAGCAACCACGCCTGGTAGGCGATGCCGAGACCACCTAGATCGCCGATGTTCTCGCCGATCGTCAGGGCCCCATTGACCGTCTTGCCGTCAGCGCCCTCGGGCGAGAGGGTGGAGTACTGGTCGATCAACCGGCCGGTCAGCGCCTCGAACGCCGCCTTGTCGTCCGCCGTCCACCAGTCCTTGAGAGACCCGGTGCCGTCGTACTTCGCTCCCTGATCGTCGAACCCGTGACCGATCTCGTGCCCGATGACCGCGCCGATGGCGCCGAAGTTCGTCGCATCGTCGACCGCCGGATCGAAGAAGGGCGGGCGCAAAATGGCTGCCGGGAAGACGATCTCGTTCATCCCGGGGTTGTAGTAGGCGTTGACGGTCTGGGGCGTCATGAACCACTCGTCACGGTCGACCGCTGCCCCGATCTTCGCGAATTCGCGGTCCAGTTCCAGGGCCGCGGATCGCCGGGCGTTGCCGACCAGGTCGTCGCGGGAGATCATCAGCCCGGCGTAGTCCCGGAACCTCGGCGGGTACCCCACCTTGGGCGAGAACGCCAAGAGCTTTTCCAGGGCACGGACTTTCGTGGCCTCCCCCATCCAGGACAGCTGGGAGATGTTGATCCGGTAGGCCTCCAGCAGGTAGGCGACCAGTTCGTCCATGCGCTGCTTGGACTCCGGCGGGAAGGTCCGCTCGATGTAGATCTGACCGAGCGCCTCGCCGACCGCCGACTCCACCATGCTGATGCCCCGCTTCCAGCGCGGCCGCAGCTCCGGCGTACCCGAGAGGGTCCGGCCGTAGAAGTCGAAATTCTCCTCCACCAGCGCCTGGCTCGACAGCGGCGCAGCACTGCGCACCACCCGCCAGGTCAGCCAGTCCTTCCACTGATCGAGGCGGTCCGCTTCCAGCAGACCGCCGAGCTCCGTCAGGAAGGGCGGTTGCCGGACGACGACGTGCTCCAGGATGTCCGCCGGAGCATCCATGCCCGCCAGCCACGCCGTCCAGATCTCGGTCGGAAGCAGTTCCGCCAGACCGGCCGCGTCCATCGGATTGTGCGTCAGCGTCCGATCCCGATTCCGAACTCGATCCCAATGATGTTGCGCCAAAAGGGTTTCAAGCGCGATGGCGGAATCGGCACAGCGCTCCGGCTCCTCGACACCCGTCAGCGTGAGCATCTTCACCACGTGTTCGCGGTACGCCGCACGGATCGTCGCGTAGCTGTCCTCGCGGTAGAACGACTCGTCCGGCAGGCCCAGACCGCCCTGGAAGAAGACCATCGTGTAGCGATCCGGCTGATCCGGGTCGGTATCCACCCCGAACGCGAACATCCCCTGGATCCCGTCGCGGTGCAGTCGCCCGAGCAGCGTGGCGAACGAAACGAGGTCCGTCACGTCCTGGATCTGCCGGATGTGTTGCCACGCCGGCTCGGACCCCAGCGCCTCGATGGTTTCGACGTCCATGAAGCTGGTAAACAAGTCACCGATGAACTGCTCAGGTGTTCCCGGGAGGCCGGAGGCAGCCGCGGCCTCCTCGACGATCTCGCGGCACGCCGCCTCGGACTGGTCACGCATCTCCTGGAACGCACCGTGGATGGACTGGTCCGGCGGGATCGAATCCTCGCCCAGCCACTCCCCGTTGACGTGGCGGAAGAGATCGTCGGCCGCCCGCGGCGTCCCGCCGTCGGGAGCGGCGTCGGGCCGCGAAAGGTCTGCGTGAGTGGTCATCGTCCAGGATCTCCTTGCACTAGCAGTCCAGCAGAACGTTACCCAACAGCGAGAAGGAGCAGACATGAAGCGCATCGCAGTCACCGGAGGAAGCGGCAAGCTGGGCCGGGCGGTGGTCACCGACCTGCTCGACCACGACTACGAGGTCGTCAACCTGGACCGGACGCCGTCGCCGGAGTCGAGGGCGACGTACGTGAAGGTCGACTTCACCGACTACGGCCAGACCTTCGAGGCGCTCCACGCCATCGAGGACCGTTACAGCAGCATCGATGGCGTCGTGCACCTCGCGGCCATCCCCGCGCCCGGGTTGATCACCAACGCCGCGACCTTCGACAACAACATCGTCAGCACCTATCACGTGTTCTCCGCGGCGAAGGCGGCCGGCATCAAGCGGGTGGTGTGGGCGTCCAGCGAGACCGTCCTCGGACTCCCGATGGGCCCGGACAGCCCGCCGCCGTATCTGCCCGTCGACGAGGAGTACCACCCGCGTCCGGAGTCGTCGTACTCGCTGTCCAAGACGCTCGAGGAGGAGATGGCACTGCAGTTCTGTCGCTGGGATCCGGCGCTGACCATGGTCGGGCTGCGATTCTCGAACGTGATGGCGCCGGCCGACTACGCGTCATTCCCCGGCTTCGATGCCAACCCGGCCGACCGTCAATGGAACGCCTGGGGCTACATCGACGCCCGCGACGGGGCGCAGGCCGTCCGGCTGGGTCTGGAGAGTGCGATCACCGGGCGCGAGATCTTCGTCATCGCCAACTCCGACACGGTGATGTCCCGCTCCAGCACGTCGCTGGCGACCGAGTGGTTCCCCGGCGTCGAGGTTCGCAAGGAACTGGGCGAGCACGAAACCCTGCTCTCGATCGACAAGGCCCGCCGGGTGCTGGGTTTCGAGCCGCGGTTCAGCTGGCGCAACGAGGTCTGAGCTCATTGGCGGGAAGATCGGGAGAAAATGCGCGCGCATACAGCGGAGGAATGACGGTCGTGGAGACGAACGGGAACGACGGCAGCACGCACAGCACGAAGGGTGCGTACGTCTCCGATGGCCAGGAGTTCAAGCGGGACACCGCCTACATCACGACGAGGATCATCGCGGGCGATACCAGCAACTCCACCGCGAGCGGCGACGACTATCCCGTCGAAGCCGGTCGATACCGGCTGGTGGTGGCCAGGGCCTGCCCGTGGGCGAACCGGGCGATCATCGTCCGCCGACTGCTCGGGCTGGAGGACGTGCTGTCCATGGGGATCTGCGGGCCGACGCACGACCGGCGGAGCTGGACCTTCGACCTCGATCCCGGCGGGGTCGACCCGGTGCTGGGCATCGAGCGGGTCCAGGACGCCTACTTCGCCCGCTTCCCGGACTACCCCCGCGGCATCACCGTTCCGGCCATCGTCGACATCCCGACCGGCAAGGTGGTCACCAACGATTTCCCGCAGATGACGTTGGACCTGTCGACCCAGTGGAAGCAGTTCCACCGGGAGGGCGCACCCGACCTGTACGCGGAGCACCTGCGGGCCGAGATCGACGAGGTCAACAAGCGGGTGTTCACCGAGGTCAACAACGGCGTCTACCGCTGCGGTTTCGCCGGCAGCCAGGAGGCCTACGACAAGGCCTACGACCGGTTGTTCACTGCTCTCGACTGGCTCTCCGAACGCCTGGCCACCCAACGGTTCCTGGTGGGCGACACCATCACCGAGGCGGACGTCCGGCTGTTCACGACGCTGGCCCGGTTTGACGCCGTCTACCACGGCCACTTCAAGTGCAACCGCCAGAAGCTGACCGAGATGCCCGTGCTCTGGGCGTATGCCCGAGACCTGTTCCAGACTCCCGGATTCGGCGACACCACGGATTTCGACCACATCAAGAAGCACTACTACATCGTCCACGTCGACATCAATCCGACGCAGATCGTGCCGGACGGACCGGATCTGACGAGCTGGCTCGACCCGCACGACCGAGAAGCGCTCGGCGGACGCCCGTTCGGCGACGGCACCCCTCCGGGACCGCCGCTTCCGGCCGAGGTCGTGCCGGCGGCGCATACCGCGGCTGGAGCGGTCGCCGCAGGGTAACCTCCCCCGGTGTCGATGCCGGGGACAGCACAGCCGACTATCGGCAGCAACACCCGGCTGCCCGGAAACTCCTGGTGGTCCAGACTTCCGGTACCCGCGCTCGTCGTCTGGATGCTGGGCGCCGCCTTCTTCTTCCGGCAACCGCTGTTCACCGGCTTCGACTCGATCACCGGCGACAGTGGTGATGCGCGCCTGATCATCTATCTGCACGAACACTGGGTGCAGGTGTTGCAGGCCAACGCTTCCTGGCGCGACCCGGCCTTCTTCTTCCCCGCCCGCGGCGTCTTCGGGTACTCCGACACGTTCGTCCTGAACGAGGTCTTCTACGCACCGCTCCGGCTGATCGGTCTCGACCAGTTCGTGGCCTACGAGTGGACGCTGGTCCTGCTCACCCTCGTCGGCTGCCTCGGCGCGTAGGTGCTCTGCCTCCGGATCCTGCGGGACCATCGCATCCTCTGCGCCCTGCTGGCGGCCACCTCTGCGTTCTCGAACATGCTCTACGTCCAGGCCGGTCACTCCCAGCTCTACTCGGTCCACTGGCTACCGCTGATCCTGCTGCTGGTGATCCGTGCCGCGGAAGGCCGTCGTGCACCACGGCTTCAGGCCCTCCTGGCCGGCCTGCTCACCGGGCTGCTGTTCCTGTCCACGTACTACGTGGCGTGGTTCGCGGTGCTGTGCAGCGTCATCGCTCTGATCCTGTTCGGGTGGCTGGGCGGCACCCTTCGCGCGGGACTCGCCGCCTGGCGGACGACCCTGGCCCGCTCCCTGTCCCGCCTGACGTGGGGAGCGGTGGGCCTGCTGCTGGGACCCGTCCCGTTCGCGGTGCTGTACCTGCCCACGCTCGGATCAGCCGGACGGTCCCTAGGCGGCGTCCTGCAGAACGCGCCGGAACCGATCGACATCCTCAACACGGGCCAACGGAACTTCGTGTGGGGCCCGCTTACCCGCACCGTGTTCGACGGCTCCCCCAGGCTGTCGAACGGCGAACTCGGCTTCGGTCTGACGCCGATCGCGCTGGCCCTGCTGGTGACGGCGACGATCCGGTTCTGCCTCCGCACCCGGGCAGCACGCTCCCGGTGGAACCGCGCGGCGCTGACCACCTCGCTGGTCGCCTGCACCGCGATCCTGCTGCCGATGAAGATCTTCTCCGTGGTGTCGGCCTGGATCCTGGTCTGGTTCCTGGTGCCGGGCTCTTACGCGATCAGGGCCAACGACCGGATCGGGGTGATCGCCGGGCTCGCCCTGCCGCTGGTGGTTGCCTTCCTGCTGGCCGACGTGCTGCGCAAGACCGTCCGTCATCCGAGTTGGCGACCCCGGGTGATCGCCGCCGCCACGGCCGTCCTGATGCTGCTGGCGCTGGAGCAGGCCAACGTCGGGCGCAACGCCGGTATCGACCGGCCGGCCGAACTCGCCGCCCTGGCCGCCGTTCCGGTACAACCGCCAGGATGTCGGACCTTCTTCCTGACGGTCCATCGTCTGCCCGCGCAGCCGGCCTACGAGTCGAGCATCGACGCGATGCTGATCTCCCAACACCTCGGCCTGCCGACCATCAACGGCTTCTCCGGACAGTTCCCCGCGGGCTACGGGTCGGTCGCCGACCCCTCGGCCCCTGACTACGCGGCCGGCGTCGCGCGGTGGATCGACGACAACGGCCTCGTCTCCGGGGTCTGCCGCTACGACGAAACCGCACACACCTGGGCGAAGGTCGCCGGTCGGTAAGCTGCCTGTCATCACCCGGGAATTCATCACCCGGGAATTCATCACCCGGAAATACGGTGGGACAAAGCTCAGGGAGTGAACAGTGCCGAGTCGGATGCCGTGAAGCCGGTCGAGCCCACCCCATCGACACCCGAGCCGGACGACCAGTTCGGCGAGGAGCGGATGCGTCTCGCCCAGTCGACGGCCACCGGAAGTCCGTGGCGGTTATGGGGTCCGTACCTGTCGGGACGGCAGTGGGGCACCGTCCGCGAGGACTACTCCGAGAACGGCGACGCCTGGTCGTCCTTCCCGTTCGACCAGGCCTACGCCCGCGCCTACCGGTGGGGCGAAGATGGACTCGGCGGCATCTGCGACCGCTTCGGTTTCCTGAACTTCTCGGTCGCCCTCTGGAACCACCGGGATCCGATCCTCAAGGAACGACTCTTCGGCCTGACCAACGGCGAGGGCAACCACGGCGAGGACGCCACGGAGTACTGGTGGGCCGTCGACGGGACGCCGACCCACAGCTGGATGCAGTGGCTCTACCGCTACCCGCAGGCCGAGTACCCCTACCAGCAGCTCCGCGACGAGAATGCCCGTCGCGGCCGGCACGAGCGTGAGTACGAGCTCGGCGACACCGGCATCCTGGACGACAACAAGTTCTTCGACGTCCAGATGACGTACGCCAAGGCCGGTCCCGACGACCTCTGCATCACCATCTCGGTCACCAACCAGGGACCCGAGGCCGCCGAGATCGACGTGCTGCCGCAGATCTGGCTGCGCAACACCTGGGCCTGGGGACGAGATCGCCGTCGCAGCACCATCAATCAGGTGCTGCCGCCGACCCTGACGGTTGCCGGACTCGAGGCCGTCGAGGTGGAGCAGGGCTACCTCGGGCACTACTACCTGGCCGCCCAGGGCAGCCCCGAGGTGCTGTTCTGCGAGAACGAGACCAATGCGATATCCCTGTTCGGCGCCACCAGCAACGAGACCCGGTTCACCAAGGACGGCATCAACAACCGGGTGGTGAAGGGTGACCGCAAGGCGGTCAATCCGGCCCTCGAGGGAACGAAAGCTGCCTTCTGGTACCGGTTCCCGAGTATTGCGGCGGGTGCGACGGTCGAGGTCAGGCTCCGCCTGTCGATGAAACCGCCGAGCCGGGAGACCTTCTCGGATTCGTTCGACACCACCAACACCGACCGGTTGACCGAGGCGGATGAGTTCTACGCCGGCGTGATCAACCAGGACATCTCACTGGCGGACCGGCATGTCGCGAGACGTGCCTACGCCGGATTGTTGTGGGGCAAACAGCTGTACCGGTACGACGTCGACCAATGGATGAAGGGCGATCCGAACGCACCGGCACCGTCGTCCCGTCAGGGCCAGAACGCGAGAAATACGCACTGGAGCCAGATGTCGCTGGCCGACATCATCTCGATGCCGGACGAGTGGGAGTATCCCTGGTTCGCCGCCTGGGATCTCGCGTTCCACACGATCCCGCTGGCCCACGTCGACCCGGCCTTCGCAAAGGAACAACTGGTGCTGATGTGCCGGGAATGGTCGATGCACCCCAACGGCCAGCTACCGGCCTACGAATGGGAGTTCGGCGACGTCAACCCGCCCGTCCACGCCTGGGCGGCCTGGCACGTCTACCGGATCGACGGCTACCGCGACCGCGAGTTCCTGGTCCGGGTGTTCACCAAGCTGCTGCTGAATTTCTCCTGGTGGGTGAACCGCAAGGACTCGACCGGCTCCAACATCTTCGAGGGTGGATTCCTCGGGATGGACAACATCGGCCTCTTCGACCGCTCGGCGCCGCTGCCCCCGGGTTACCGCCTCGAGCAGTCGGACGCGACCAGCTGGATGGCGTTCTACTGCCAGCAGATGTTCAAGATCGCCCTCGAGCTCTCCCGCTACGACAAATCCTGGGACGACGTCGCGACCAAGTTCCTCGAGCACTTCCTGTCGATCGCGAAGGCGATGAACTCCTTCGGTTCCCGGAACATCTCGCTCTGGCACGAGGACGACGGATTCTTCTACGACGTGCTGGTGCAACCGGACGGGACGGCGCCGCACATGCGGGTCCGCTCCATGGTCGGCCTGCTGCCGATCCTCGGCGCGACGGAGGTGCCGGCCTGGATCACCGACGACTGCCCGGATGTCACCGCCCGGCTGCGCTGGCTGCAGCGCCGCCGACCCGAACTCGTCGGTCCGCTGCTGACCAGATCGGCCGATGGCGGCCGGAAGATGCTGCTGTCCCTGGTTGACCCGGAACGGCTCCGGCGGATCCTCGAGCGGATGTTCGACACCGACGAATTCCTGTCGCCGTACGGCATCCGCTCGTTGTCGGCGGCGGCCAAGGACGTCATCACCGCCGAGATCGGCGGGCGTCAGGTGTCGATCGAGTACGAACCCGGCGAGTCGAAGACCGGGATGTTCGGCGGCAACTCCAACTGGCGCGGGCCGATCTGGTTTCCCGTCAACGTGCTGCTGGCCGACAAGCTGCGCACCTACGGCCGTCACTTCGGTGACTCATTCCAGATCGAGATCCCCACCGGCTCCGGCAATCTCAAGACGCTGATCGAGGCGGCCGACGTCGTCGACGGCGGACTCACCGCGCTGTTCCGGCCGGTCGACGGTCACCGGCCGGCCGACGGCGACCGGATCGAAGGCAGCGACAACCCGCTCTGGCAGGCACATCCCACGTTCAGCGAGTACTTCGACGGCGACACCGGCGAAGGACTCGGCGCCACCCACCAGACCGGCTGGACGGCCCTCGTCGCCCACCTCGTCAATCCCCGCCTGCCCCCCGATCCGCGCTCCAGAGGCTGGGGCTGAGTCAGGACGGGTTGAAGTAGGTCTCCAACAACCTCAACCAGATCTCGCTGACCGTCGGGTAGGACGGGACGGCGTGCCAGAGTTGTTCCAGCGGAACCTTCCCGACGACGGCCACGGTCGCGGCGTGCAGCAGGTCCGACACGTCGGGCCCGACGAAGGTGGCACCGAGGATGGTGTGCGTCGCCTCGTCGATGACGAGCTTCGCGTTGCCCTTGTAGTTGTCCCGCTGCAGCGAGGTCCCGGCGAGCCACGCCAGGTTGTACTCGACAACCTTGACATCGAAACCCTTCTCGCGGGCCTCTGCCTCGGTCGGCCCGACCGAGGCCACCTCGGGATCGGTGAACGTGACCTGCGGAACGATGCCATGGTCGGCGAGATCGGTGGTCCAGGGCGTGTCCACCGAACGACCCTCGGCCCGCGCGGCGATGATGGCGCCGCAGATCCGGGCCTGGTACTTGCCCATGTGGGTCAGCAGCGCCCGGCCGTTGAGATCGCCGATGGCATAGAGCCATTCACCGTCGACCCCCTCGACGGTGAAGTGGTCGTCCACCTTCACGTAGCCATGATTGGCAGCGACTGCATCGGCCAACGATCCGATCGACTCCAGGCCGATGTCGTGGCTGGCCGGCACCCGACCGGTGGCGACCAGCACCTCGTCGACCGTCACGGACCGGTCGCCGAACGACACGGTCACCTCGCCGCCGTGGATGTTGCCCTCGCCGGTGGTCTGCGGATCTGCGCGGTGCACCGCGTCGACCCGCGCGTTCAGGTGGACCGTGACACCGTTCTCGCGGAACTTCTCGACGACGTGTTCGCCGGCGAAATCCTCGTTGCGGGCCAACAGCTTCGGTGCGGATCCGATGATCGTCAGCTCGTCGACCCCGAGACCGTTGAGCCAGGAGGCCGCCTCGCACGCGACGACACCGCCACCGATGACGGCGGCACGGCGCGGAATCTGGTGGATGTTGGTGACGTCACGGGAAATCCATGGAAGGGCCTCCCGCAGACCGGGAATCGGCGGAACCGCTGCGGTGGTGCCGGTGTCCAGCACGACCGCGAGCCGGGCGTGGATGGTCCGGACCGAACCGTCCGGAAGAGTCACCTCAACAGTCTTCGCACCGGCAACTCGACCGTGACCGCGGACCACGTCGATGCCGACGCTGGTCGCCCAGTCCACCTGCGAGGTGTCGTCGTGGTGGTGGACGATCTCGTCCCGACGCTTCAGAACGGCAGCGGCGTCGAGAGAGTGGTCACCGACGATGCTCTGGACACCGGGCAGGTTGCGGGCGTTGTCCAGCACCGAGATCGGCCGCAGCAGCGCCTTGCTCGGCATGCACGCCCAGAACGAGCACTCGCCGCCGACCAGCTCCTTCTCGACGATCACTGCGGTGCGATCACTGCCCTGGGTCGCGTACTGGGCGACGTTCTCGCCGGGGGGTGCACCGCCGATGATGACGACGTCCCAGGTGTCCTGCTGCACTGCATCGGTGTCGGGCATGGACGAACGGTAGCCCGGCGGCCCGGTGGTCACACCCCCGGGCAGCCGGGCCATTCCAAGCAGAGCGGTGAAATCAGGCGATCGTCAGGACGATCTTCCCGCGCACGTGTCCGCCTTCGGAGAGCCGGTAGGCGTCGGCGGCCTGCTCCAGGGGGAACGTCTTCTCGATCTCGATCTTCACCGTGCCATGCTCGACGGCCTTGACCGCCTCCCGCAGGGAGTCCTCGAACCCGGGCTCGCTGCCATCGGTGGCGATGACATTCGGTCCGGTGGCCGAGAAGTCGGCGATCGTCACGATCGGACCGCCGGGCACCACCAGTTCGAGCGAGCCGGGGATGACACCGGCCCCGGAGCAGTCGATGACGGAGTCGATCGGAGCGGTGGCCACTGCCCGGACCCGATCCTCCCAACCGTCGCCATAGAGCACCGGGATGGCGCCGAGCGAGGCCAGGAAGTGCTGGTTCGCCGCACCGGCGGTGCCGATGACCCTGGCATCGCGTGCCCTGGCCAGCTGGGTCACGAACAACCCGACCCCGCCGGTCGCTGCGTGGAGCAGCAACGTCTGGCTCTCGCGGACGCCGGCCATCGTCAGCACCCTGATGGCCGTCGTACCGGCGACCTTGATCGCCGCGCCGGTGATGAAGTCGATCGAATCGGGCAGGGCCACGATCTGGTCGGTCTGCGCCAGGACGAACTCCGCCGAGGCACCGCCAACCCCACCGACAACCCGGTCACCGACCGCGAAGTCGGTCACGCCGTCACCGAGAGCGTCCACCACACCGGCCATCTCGAGCCCGACCAGCGACGGACCGTCGAGCGGCTTGCCGCCGGACATGTAGCCGCGCCGGATCTTCCAGTCCAGCGGGTTCACCCCGATTGCGTGCACCTTGACCCGCACCTGGCCGGCGCCCGGCTCGACCAACGGGATGTCGGTCAACTTCAGGACGTCGGCGTCCCCGTACTCGGAGTACTGGATCGCCTTCGGCATCAGGCCGGGCGCTTCTGCGGGGAGGTCTTCGTCGTCATCGCCGGGTCACGGACGACGACGTCGCCGAGCGCCTCGTCGATCCTGGCCAGCACCGCGGCGTCGAGCGAGACGCCAGCGGCCTTGACGTTCTCGTGCACCTGCTCCGGGCGGGAGGCGCCGACGAGTGCGGCCGCCACGTTGTCGTTGCTCAGCACCCAGGCCACCGCGAGCTGGGACATGGTCAGATCGAGCTCGGCAGCGATCGGTGCCAGTGCCTGCACCTTGGTCAGCACGTCGTCCGTCATGAATCGTTTGATGGAGTCGGCGCCGCCCTTCTCGTCGGTGGCACGCGAGCCCTCCGGCAGCGGCTGGCCCGGCTTGTACTTGCCGGTCAGCACGCCCTGGGCGATCGGCGACCAGACGATCTGCGAGACACCGAGCTCACGGGAGGTCGGGACGACCTCGTCCTCGATGACGCGCCACAGCATGGAGTACTGCGGCTGGCTGGAGATCAGCTGGATGCCGAGTTCGGTGGCCAGCGCGTGCCCGGCCCTGATCTGCTCGGCCGTCCACTCGCTGACCCCGATGTACAGCGCCTTGCCCTGGGCGATGACCTGCGCGAACGCCTGCATCGTCTCTTCCAGCGGCGTCTCGGTGTCGAACCGGTGCGCCTGGTAGAGGTCGACGTAGTCGGTCTGCAGTCGGGTCAGGGAGAGGTTGATGGACTCCGCGATGTGCTTCCGCGACAGCCCGACGTCGTTGTGCCCAGCGGGCCCGGTCGGCCAGTAGACCTTCGTGAAGATCTCCAGCGATTCGCGGCGCTCGCCTTTGAGGGCTTCGCCGAGGACGGTTTCGGCCTTGCCGTTGGCGTAGACGTCAGCGGTGTCGAAGGTGGTGATGCCCGCGTCGAGTGCCGCGCGGACGCACTGCGCGGCGACGTCGTTCTCCACCTGCGATCCGTGGGTGAGCCAGTTGCCGTAGGTGATGGCCGAGATCTTGAGCCCGGACTTGCCGAGGTATCTGAATTCCATTCCGTCCACGTTAAACCTCCCCCCGGGCCGGGGGGCAAACCGGGGTCAGCGACCGGCCGGGGTGATCTTCCCGACGGCCTCGACGAGTTCGGCCATCACCTCGAAGGCATCGGGGGTGTACGGATTCGGGAAGCCGACGAGGGCCTGATCGATGCCGATGGAGGCCAGCTGGCCGAACCGGTCGATCGCCTGCTCCAGGCTCTGGCTACCGTCGGCACCGTCGCGGGTGAACCGGCCCATCCCCAGCGTGGTCTTCTCGATCTCGGCGTAGTCGCGGCCTAGCCGGCTGCAATGGTCCTGCAGCACATCGAGTTTGCCCTTGATCCCGGGCAGCGGCATCTCGAAGATGTTGCAGGCGTCGGCATACTGGGCGACCATCCGGAGAGTTTTCTTCTCGCCCGTACCGCCGATCAGGATCGGCGGGTGCGGTGTACTGACCGCCTGCGGGTGGTTCAGCGGCCGCTGCAGGTCGAAATGCGTTCCGACGAAGGGTGAGTCGTCGTCCTTCCACATCTGGTGCGCGAGCTGCAGTACCTCCTCGAGGTATTCGAAGCGCTCCTTCAGCGGCGGGTACGGGACCCCGAGGCCGACGTGCTCCTCCTCGTTCCAGGCCGCGCCGATGCCGAGGTAGGCCCGGCCACCCGACAGCACGTCGAGCGTGGTGGCGGTCTTGATCAGCACCCCGGGATGACGGTAGGTGACACCGGTGACCATGGTGCCCAACTTGATCTTCTCGGTGACACCGGCGGCGAAGGCCAGCGCCGACCAGCCTTCGAGCATGTCCTCCTCGGGCGCGCCGACCATCTCGATCTGGAAGAAGTGGTCCATCACCCAGAGGCTGGCGATGCCGGCCTGCTCGGCGTCGATCGCCACACTCTTGAAGGTGCTGCCGGTGGACTGCGGCGCACCGGGGAAGTTGAAGGCGTTGACCTGGAGACCCAGCTGCATGAGGTTGATCCTTGCTCGCTCGAACTTGTTGCGGCCGACGGTACCGCCTGCAATCCAACGTAGACCGGAACAGGGCCCGGCCGGCGAGCAGGTTCGGCGAACCATGGGTGGGCACGGAGTCCCGCCGTTAACATCAGGCGATGGGGCGGGTAAAGACATCATCAAGACAGGCGCTGCTGACGCTCTGCGTGGCCGGCGTCGTCACGGCCGGCGGGGTGTTGACGGGTTGCTCGAGCACGCAACCCGGGGACCCGGTGATCGCCCCGTACACCGCACCGTCCGTCGAAAGCCTGACGGCAACGTCCCTGGGTGCGCCGAAAGCCGCACGTGTCGCTGCGATCTCGCCCGATGGCAAGACTGCCGCCGTGCTGGCCGGCCAGCGGCTCTGCCTGGTCCCGACGGCAATGGCCGACACGCCGGCGAGCGGACGCTGCCTGGACGACAAGGGGATCGGCAACGCCAGCAACCTGGTCAGCTTCTCCGGGAACGGGGCCACCGTCATGGTGATGCCGAACGTCCAGACGCTGTCCTCGGTCCCGCTGTACCTGGTGTCCACCAGCACCGCGACGGCCATCGCTGTCGCGGCGCCGACCTCCCCGTCCGCGACAACCTCGAGCCCGAGCACGTCGTCCGCGAAGACCACGTCGACGACGAAGTCGTCGACGCCCGGCTCGCTGTGGTTCAGCGGGAACTGGAACGAGAGCACCGGGCGGTTGATCGCCATCACGCTGCCGGCCGGCAACACCCAGGCCATGCAGGTCGTCGAGATCGACCCGGCGACCGGGAAGGTCACCGTGCTCGGCCCGGCCGCAGACCCGAAGGACTACCTCTCGGGACCTCCGGTGGTCGGCGGCTCGGTGCTGCTGTACCCGATCGTCAACACTTCCTCCAGCCGTCGATCCAACCTGATCGTGTTCGACCTGACCACCCACCAGCGGCGTGAGCTGGTCGACGTCACACCGGTCGGAGTCGGGACGATGCGGGTGGTCCTGAGTCCGGTGGTCATCTCGCCCGACGGGACGAGGGCTCTCGTGGCCGTGCAAGGGGGGTCGGCGAATGCCCGGTACCCGGCGCAGGTGCTCGACCTGACGACCGGCGTGTTCACCGCCCTGCCCGGCAACACGTTGCCGCAGGCCGCGGCCTACTCACCGGACGGCCGGCTGCTCGCGGTGCTCCAGCTGAACGGACGGAGTTCCGAGCTCGCCATCACCGCGACGAGCGTCGGCGACGCTGGCGCGAAGGGCAGTACCGACACGACCGACCGCGTCGTCTCCACCGTCACCGGAACCAGCACCCTCGGCCCGGCGTCGATGCGATGGTCGCGGACGAACGTGCTGAGCCTGAGTTCGCTCGGCTACACCCTCAGGGGCGAGCTGGCCGGCTGGACGCTGCGGTAGTGATCCTGGTCCTGAGCCCCTCGAGCCACCCCGGCTCTGGTTTGGCCGTCTCGATCCACCAGGTGGCTCCCGCTTCGGCGTAACCCGGCAGCTCCGCCGCCACCTCGTCCGGATGCTCGGCGACCTCGGCCCAGACCGCGAGGTCGAACCCGTCGAGTCGACCGCGTTCGGCAAGTACCTGGTCGCGGACGCCGGCGATCTCCTCGGCACTCGGGCGGGACAGCCGTCCGTCGGCCCAGGTGATGGGCACGGCGCCGTCCCAACGGGCTGCGCGACTCATCGGTCTGCGCCGGGGCAGGGTGCCACCGACCCAGACCGGAATGCGTGGCCGTTGTACCGGCCGTGGCTGGAAGGTCACCCCGGAGACCTGGTAGTGCCGACCCTGGAAGTCGACCCGCTCTCCGCTCCACAGTCGGTCGAGGACATCCAGTCCCTCGTCGAGCATCTCGGCCCGGAGCACGGCATCGGTTTCATCGCCGAACAGGCCGAAATCGCCCTGGGCCGGGGATCCGATGCCCACTCCGAGGATCAGCCGGCCGTTGCTGAGCAGGTCGAGGGTCGTGGTCTGCCGGGCCAGGACCGCGGGGCGCCGCCGGGACACCGGCGTGATCATCGTGCCGATCCGGATGTGTTCGGTGCGGGCCGCGATCAGGGCGAGCAGCAACCAGGGGTCGATGATCGGCGGACCGTTGCCGTCGTTGGCGAACATCAGGTGGTCCCAGAGGAAGAACCCGTCGAAACCTGCTTCCTCGGCAGCGATCCCGAGCTCGACCAGCTCATACGGATCCTCCGCGAAACACGGTGCGGCCAGTGCCCGCTTGATACCGGCGGTCATCTCACGCCTCCCCACTGCGCCAGCAGCGCAGCGGTGACGCCGACGTGGTCGTCCGGCGCCGACGTGACCTCGATGACCTGCTGCGGGACGCACATGATCGGCATCAGTCCCGGGCCGAGCCCCGCGCGGGGGCTGGTGGTGGTCACGACCACCCCGACGGTGACCCAGCCGCGCCGATATCCGGCGTTGTGCCGGACGTCGAGGTCGTCCACCGCGACCAGATCCCCGAGCCGCAGACCCTCGAGCCCGACGGCGGCCGCCGTGGTCGCGTCCACCTGGAGGTCGAGGTCCCACTGGTGCGCGGGACGCCCGATGCCGTTGCCGATGAGCTTGGACGGAACGCGGCCGCGCACCCCCGCGGTGATGCCGGCGCCGTCGATGACGACCGAGAGTGTCGGCAGCACAGCGGGATCGACGTTGAGCAGCTGACCGCCGAGCGCAGCGATCGGGTCCGGGAGCCGGGAGCCCTGACCGAGGGCGCGGACCACCATCACGTCACCGGGTACCAGTTGCGCGAGCACGTCCGGCGGGAACCAGGCGAGCACCCGACCCTGCTCGCCCCGCTTGCCCAGGACGGCGCCCACCGCACCCGCGGCCGCACCGGCCCGCACGGTCACCCGGTTACCGAGGCAGGCGAAGGCGGTCAGGGCATGTCGCGCGGCCTGTTCCGGATGGATCAACGAGACCGCCGGGCTGGCGTGGTCGGCGTCGAAGCCGAAGACGCTGTCGCCCAGGTGAAGTCCGAGCACCACCCCACCCTCGCCGGTCGGCACGTAGGGCCGCCCGTCGGCGTCCGTCAGGTACGGGTTCCCGTCGAGACCGGGATGCTCGACGATGCCGAGGGCATTGATGGCGAGCAAGGTAGGGGCATTCATGCGGACACTCCCATGGCGGCAAAGGCGTTGCTGAGGTTGGCCCCCGGGTCGTCGACCACGTCGAAGGCGGACGTCGGGCCGGACAGCAGGGTGCTCGGTCCCGGGCCGTGCCCGAAGAGGCGGCAGTGCCCGGTGCTGATCACCCCGATCGTCGTGTAGCCGGGCCGATAACCCCGGCCATAGCGGTGATCCTGATCCTCGAGCACGACGACGTCGCCGATCCGCAGCACCTCCAACCCGAGCGAGAGATCCTCACCCTGGCCGGCGTAGGCACCCATCAGATCGGTGTTGGCGTACTCGGAGTACATCCCGGTCCCGGCGCCGACGGCCTCCGCGGGCACCCGGGCCGCTACCGGGACCCGTAGCCGGCCGTCTGCCCCGGTGGTGATGCCCAACCCGTCGAGCAGGTCGGGATCGGCGTTCTTGACGACGATCTCGCGATGATCGGTCAGTTTCAGTCCCTGCCCGTAGGCGTGCACCACCACCTGGTCGCCGGTGCACATCTGCTGCAGGTCCGACTCGGCGAAATCCGTCAGGACGTAGGCATGCTGCCCGATGACGCGACCGGCGGCACCGGCGACGGGTCCGGTGCGCACGGTGACCACGTTGCCCACACACGTCAGGAACTGCAGCGCCATGTTGGCCCGCTCCTCGCGGTGCCGGATGGACAGGCCGGGTTCGAGATGATCTGCGGCGTAGCCGGTTGCGTCGTCACCAGGGTGGACGCCGAGGGTCACTCCGCCCATCCCGGGGAGAACGAATGGGGCGCCGTCGGCGTCGGTGCGGTAGGCGTGCCGATCGCCCAGGGCGGGCCAGACCTCACCGGTCAGGATCTGCATCAGCAGGCGATTCCGATTGGTGGACAACGTCATGCCGTCATTCCTTCTCTCTTCATGAGGATCGGAGCGGCGCCGAGCCGGAATCCGTTGGCCCGGATGGCCGGGGCGGTGGTGGCGCCGTTCCAGACGTTCATCACCGGGACGGTCCTGGCGACGTCGGCGACCCCGTCGACCCCGTCGAGGAGCGCGAGAACCGATTGGGTGAAACGTATCCCGGCCAACGGACGGCCCAACCGGCCGTTCACGATCTCGAAGCAGGCATCGCGGGTGACCCCGGTGATGGTACCGGCGGTACGGTCGACCAGTCGGGTGTACCAGAAGCGTTGCAGGTACACGCCGCGTTCCACCCCGGCGATCAGCTCGGCCTCGGTCGACGTGCCGGTCCGCATGACGATGTTGGCGGCCCGGGTCTCCGGAACCTCCTCCCGCGCGATGTGGGCGTGCCCGCTGGACCGGACCCCCAGCTGGGCAGCGGTTCTCAGGTCGGTGACCGGCGAGCCGACGACACCGGCCCCGAAGAAGGGCACCCGCCTCTTGGGTACACCCTCGATGTCGAAGCCGATGGGCAGGCCCAGATCGACGAGGGCGTCGTCGGCGACGTCGACCAGTTCGCCGGCCACCTTCCGGCCGGCGGACGTGGACCACAGTCCGACGCCGGCCGCGGCCAGCTCACCGGAGAATCCGAGGCCGGGCAGGAACTCGAGCAGTTCCGCCGTCGCCTCGGGACCGAGGACAACGGTGTACTCACCTGACGTCGGCTCGCCGCGGCCGCGGCCGGCCACCGCCTGTGCCACGGTGTCGGAGACGGCCCGGCCCAGGTGCAGGCGGTCGGCACTCCGGCCGAGATCGATGAAGTGCGAGGTGCTGTCGTCGACGGCGACGGTCAACCCGGCCATCGCCTCGGTGGCCGCCGTCGCCCGGGCGATCCCGTCGCTGGTGACCACCACCAGCTGGTTCAGGGCCCGGCCGATCATGCCGGCGGCCGAACCACCGGCCGCCGCAGCCGAGTCGATGGCATCGCGGACGACCGCCACCCTGGCCCCTTCGTCGAACGCGGCAGTACTGCTGTGCCGCAACAACTCTGCGGGTAACGCTGGCGTATCGGGATGGTCCGTGACCGAGGCCACCACCGCCCGGCCGGGCGACGAGGCAGTGGCCGCCAGGGATCTGGCCATCCGGATGGCCTCGATGGCTGCCCGTTCCAACCCGCGCAGGCTGCTGGTGGCGGCGCGGGCGGCGTGGCCGTCGACCACCGCCCGCACCATCACCTGGAGTTCGGTGATGTCCTGGGGCTGGTGGATCCGGCCGTCGGCGAAGCGGGTGTACTCGCCCGTGCGACCCAACACGAATGCGTCCATCGCGTCGGCGCCGCCGCCGTTGACCACAGCGGCGAGACGTTCCAACGCTTCGTCCCGGTCGACCGCGGGAGCAAAGGCGCCCGATGCGAAAGCATCTGCAGGCGTCGACATCACGCCACCCCGATCCGCTGCTGACGGACCAGCACGGGCGCGGCGCCGTGGGAAAGGAAGCCCCACTGCTTGGGTTCGCCCTTGCCGCAGGGATACCCGAAGTTCCGGACCTCGTCCGGTCCGGCCACCGCCTCCACCGCACCCCAGAACTGCGGGGTGACCCCACCGTAGGAGAAGTTCTTCAGCAGGCGCCCGCGGCGGCCACGCTTGACCTCGTAGGCGATCTCGCTCCCGAACTGGAAGTTCAGCCGACGATTGTCGATGGACCAGCTCCGGTTGTCGTCGAGGTAGTAGCCGTCGCCGAGCCGATCCAGCAGTTCGTCCAGGGTGCCCTCGCCGGGTTCCAGGTGGACGTGGGTGGAGAAGCACACGGGCAGGTAGGCCCAGCCGTCACTGCGGGCGGCACCGGTGACCGGCAGACCGGCGCGGGCCGCGGAGTCCCGCGAGGACAACGTGTTCCGCACGATGCCCTCGACGATCAGCGGGGTGCGGACCGCCGGAGTGCCCTCGTCGTCGAAGGCGAACGTGCCGCGGGTGCCCGGGACGGTCGGATCGGACGTGATGTTGACCGCGGGCGATCCGTAGCCGAATCGCCCGACATCGGCCACCGACAGGAACGAGGTGCCCGCGAAGTTCTGTTCGTCGCCGAGCATCCGGTCCAGTTCCAGCGCGTGGCCACAGGACTCGTGGATCTGTAGCGACACCTGCTGCGCCCCGATCACCAGGTCGGCGGTGCCGGCCGGGGCCACCGGAGCGGTCAGCAGGGCGACCGCCTCCTCGCCCACCCGCACCGCGTTCCCTGGCATGTCAAGGCCGAGCACGAACTCCCAGCCGGCGCCACCGGTGTTGCCGTGGAACGAGTTCGGGAAGCTCCGGCGTTGCACGTCGTGGCCGTCGGCGGCGGTGGCCACCATCATCGCACCGGACTCCAGCAGATGCTGGTGCTGCCGCGAACCCTCCGTGTCCGCATAGTGGCGATGCTGACGTTTGGCATTGACACCGGCCTGCGCATCCCGCACGGCCGAAGGTCCCGTCATCCCGGAGAGCAGGTCTGCCAGCAGCGCATGGCGCTCGGCGTCGCTCACCGCGAACGGATCGGTGAGCACCGCAGTGCGGTACCCACCCGAAGTCCCTGCCCTCGCCGGAAGCCGGACCGGCGGGCCGAGTCCGACACCGGCCCTGGCCACGGCCACCGCGCGACGAGCGGTGGCGACCGCGTCGCCGTCGCCGATCAGCGGGCGGGAGGCGAAACCCCAGGCCCCGTCGACCAGGACCCGCACCCCGATGCCCAGATTGTGCTCGACCCGCTCGTCCGGATCCGCGCCGCTGCGGTGGTAGAGGCGCAGTTCCTCGGCCTCGATCAACCGGACGTCGGCGAAGTCCACGTCGCCACCGAGGGCGGACAGGGCCTGCTCCAGCACCTTTGCCGCGCCCGCATCGTCGGCCATGTCGCCCCAGGCGTTGGCCGCGCCGTCCGGCTGGCCGATCGACTCCGGTCGGTCGGAGATCGGTGTCGTGGTGTGCGTCATGGCCTTGGCTGCCCTTCGAGGGAGTCGGTGGTGAGGAAGCCGGCGATCTCGGTGAGTCCACGTTCGATGTCGGACGGCGCCGCGGCCAACGAGATCCGCAGATGGCCCTCACCGGCCGGCCCGAATGCGGACCCCGGCGCGGCGGCGATCCCGCGCTGCGCCAACAGGTCCAGTGCGAACCGCACGCTGTCGGCCACCCTGCCCGGCAGCGTCAACCACAGGTAGAAGGCTCCCGACGGGACGGCGTGTTCGAGCCCCAGCGACGTGGCGGTCGCGACCGCCGCGTCCCGCCGGGACCGGTAGGAATCGCGCATGGTCCCGACCTCGTGCTGGGCCCCACCCAACGCTTCCACCGCGGCCCACTGCACCGGTGTGTTCACCGAACTGGCGATGGTTTCCTGCACTCTGGTCATCCGGGCGATCAGCTCCGGCGACCCCACCGAGTAGCCCACCCGCCAGCCGGTCATCGCGTAGCTCTTGGACAGCGAGAAGGCCGTCACGCAGGGCACTCCGGGAGCCGTGAGCGCGAAGGTGGTGTTCGGGCGGTCGAACCACAGCTGGTCGTAGCACTCGTCGGAGATCACCCAGATCCCCCTGGCCGCCGCCCATTCGCCGAGGGCGGCCTGCTGCGCGTCGGTGAAGACGGCGCCGGTGGGGTTGGACGGCGTGTTGAGGACGATCGCCCTGGTCCGGGAGGTCACCACCGCATCGAGGCTCGCGGGGCCGGCGAACGAGCCGCTGACCGGATCGAGCCGGTACCGGACGGGACGTGCCCCCACGGCCAACGCGAGCGAAGCCAGGTTGGGCCAGCCCGGGTCCGGTACCAGGACGTCGTCGCCGGAGTCCAGGATCGATCGGTAGGCACTGTGCAGTCCGCCAACGCCGCCGGCCGTCACCAGCACCTGGGCGGGGTCAACTCCCTCCCAGTGGTTGTCACGGGACAGCTTGTGGCAGATCACTTCCCGCAGCTGCGGGAGCCCGGCGCTGGGCGCATACCGGGTCAGACCCCGCCGTGCGGCACGATCCGCTGCCCGGACGATCCGCTCCGGCGTCGGGAAATCCGGCTCGCCGAGCTGCAGATGCACAGCACCCGGTGTGGCCCATGCTGCGGTGGCCAGCGCCCGGATGCCCGACGGCGGAATCGATGCCGACTCCAGCCCGAGCGCCGGCAGCGCGCTCACCAGGTGCCCCTCGCCTGGCCGCCGTCACAACTCAAAAAGCTGCCGGTGACGTAAGAGCCGGACTCGGACGCGAGGAACAGTGCCACCGCGGCGAACTCGCGTGGATCGCCGTAGCGGCCGGCCGGGATGCCGGCCGCACTCGACGCACGAACCTCTTCGACCGACCGCCCCTCGCGCTGCGCCCGTGCAGCGTCGAGGGTGGCGACCCTCGCCGTGTCGATCCGGCCCGGCAGCACACCGTTGACGGTGACACCGTCGGGGGCGACGGTGGCCGAGACCGTCTTGAGCCACGCAGTCAGCGCCGACCGGCCGCCGTTGGAATACGCCAGCTCGGGCAGGGGCTCCCGTACCCCGGAGGACAGCACCGCGACGACGCGGCCCCAGCCCTGCGCGCGCATCCCGGGCAGCAGCCGGGTGGCCAGGTCGATCGGGGTGACCGCCAGCAGCTGCAGCGCGTTGCGCCATCCCTGCGCGTCGGTCCGATCCGGCGGGCACGGCGGTGGGCCGCCGGCGTTCAGGATCAGCACGTCGACGCCGCCCATCATCGCCGTGGCGGCCTCGGCGATCTGCTCGGCGGCAGCGGGGTCGGCCGCGTCGGCGGCCGCAACGTGCACCGCGGCATCGGGATGTTCGAGGCGGATGCGGGCCGCGGCCTCCTCCAGGCGGTCCCGGTTCCTGGCCCACAGCAACAACTCCGCCCCCCTGGCGGCGAACCCTTCGGCGATGGCCAGCCCGAGACCGGAACTCCCGCCCCCGACGACGACGCGCGTCATGCCGACACCGTCGACTGTGCCGACACTCCCGACACGGTGGGCACCGTCAATGCGGCCCGGGACGGCGTCAGATCGACCCGGCGAAGGACCTCGTCCAGTTCGGCCAGGGTGATCCCGTCGAGATCCGGACGCAGATTGCGCGTCCGCGCGCAGGTGATCACACCGCGACGGCGCAGCACCTCCTTGCGGATGCCGAGGCCGACGACCGGCTGTCCCTCGAAGGAGATGTACGGCAGGTAGCGATCGAAAAGAGCTGCTGCCACCGTGAGATCACCGGCTTCCACCGCCAGCCGAAGGGCCCGCAGGATCTCCGGGAAGGCGAACCCGGTCATGGTGCCCGATGCCCCGCGCCGCAGCTCCGCGTAGGCGCTGACGCCGCCGAGGCCCCCGAAGACCATCAGGTCGGGGCGGGCCGCGAGCAGCCTGGTGATCTTGGGTGGGGTGGGCGGGTCTTCGAGCTTGACGGTGGTGCTGCCGGTGGCGTCCAACGCGGCGAGCAGCGCTGAGACCGGCAGTGGCACACCGGTGGCGGCCGGTTCGTCCTGCACGATGACGGGCACACCGGCGCCGGCGCAGGCCGCCCGGTAGAACCCGGCGATCTGGTCGGTGTCCTTGAGCAGGGTCGGCGCCGACACCATCACGGCCGAGGCTCCAAGTGATACGGCACGCGAGATACGTTGCGCCGTCAAGCTGGCCGACGGTGACGAGCAGCCGACTGCGACCGGGATCCGTCCGGCAGCCGCGCGCAGGATGCCGGTCAGCACGTCGTCGCGCTCGACGTCGGACAGTGCCGAGACCTCGCCCATCACACCGAGCACGGTGATGCCGTCCACGCCCCAGTCGGACGTTGCCTCGACGATGCCGGCCAGGCCCGCGGGGTCGACGGACCCGTCCGGGGTGAACGGCGTCGGGCTGACGAACCACGTCCCGGACAGCGCATCCATCTCGCCGGGCTCGGTCACGCTGGTGGGTAGAGGTGTCGATGACATCGTCGGTGCTCCCATTCGGTCTGGCTCGTCATCAGGAGGGAGGTCAGTAGCCACGGTCTGACCCGTACACGTTGCGCAGCGGCTCTCCGGCCAGGTAGCGGCTAAGGTTGTCGATGAAAAGTTCAGTGAGAACTGCGTTCTCGTCGGCGGCGGTGGAGGCCGAGTGCGGAGAGACCAGCACGTTCGGCAGGTCCCAGAGCGACGAGTCCCCGGGCAGGGGCTCCTCCATGAAGACGTCCAGTGCCGCACCGGCCAGGTGCCCCGCGGAGAGGGCCGCCGTCAGTGCCGACTCGTCGATCACCTGCCCCCGGGCGATGTTGACGACGATGGCGCCGGCCGGTAGAAGGCCGACCCGGTCGGCGTTGATCAGGTTGTTCGTCCCGGGCGTCAGCGGGCAGGTCAGCACCAGGATCTCGCTGTCGGGCAGTACCGCATCGAGGTCGTCCGTGCTGACGACCCGACCCGGGATGCCGTAGGTCCCGCCCGGTCGGCCGACCCCGGTCACGTGGACCCCGAGCATCGAGAAGAGCTCGGCCACCCGATGGCCGATCGAGCCCAACCCGACGACGGTCGCCCGCCGCCCGGACAGTTGGCCCGAGACATGGCGCTCCCAATGGTGTTCCCGCTGCGCGGACAGCAGACCCGGGACGTCCTTGACGAAGTGCATCGCGCCGGCCACCGCGAACTCGGCCAGCGGCGTGGCGTGCGTTCCGGCGGCGGTGGTGAGGATCAGGGCACCGGCGTCGAGCTGGTACCGCTGCACGAACCCGCCGATCCCCGCGCTGGTGGCCTGCACCCACCGGAGCTTCGGGGCAGACGTGAGCAGTTCTCCCGGTGCGCGCCAGTCGAAGTCGAACGCGATGTCGGCGACGGCCAGCATCGATGACCAGCGGGCGTCCTGTTCCGGGGTCAGCGTGGGCCGGATTCCGCCATGGTCGTTGCCATACCGGGTGGTGGGCAGCAGTTCCGGGTCGTAGAGCACTTCGCAGGGGACTGCCGCGGCGATCCTCTCGACGTGCTGCGGCTCGAGGTAGGTGGAGATGAGGATCTTCGGGTGGGACGGGATGGTCAAGACGAGAGCCTGTCTGTGATGGAAGCGCGCACCAGATCCATGGCGAGCGCCTGGGCCAGCGCGTCGCCGGTGGCGAGGTGCTGCGGCGCGACGCTGCCGGTGATGACGGACTGGATGTGGGTGATGGCGTGCTGGAACGCCGAACCGGCTGCGGCAGGCCAGGAATCCTCCTGGACGCCGTCCGCCCAGAGCTCGACGGTGTCGAAGCCGCGCGGGTGGAACGGGTTGCTGACCCGCAGCTCGCCGGCGGTGCCGATGATGCGGGTGAAGGTCGAGGCCGGGCGATGCAGACCGGCCGAGAGAATCAACCGTCCGACGGGGAAGTCCACCACGGCGGCCATGTCGCGATCGACCCCGTCGAATACCGCGTTCCCGCTGGCCCGCACCGGCTCCGCACCGAAGAGCAGCCGTCCGAGCCGCAGCGGGTAGCAGCCGACGTCGTACAGCGCTCCACCGCCCCGTGCGACGTCGAGGCGGATGTTGGCCGACGAGCCGACCTGGAAGTGGAACTCGGAGATGATCTCGGACAGGTCACCGATCCGGCCGTCGGCGATCAGTCCGGAGATCAGCGCGGTCTGGGGGTGGAACGGGAAGACGAATGATTCCCAGAGCAGTCCACCCACGGGTACCGCGGCCAGCAGACGCTGCGCCTGCGCACCGTCCAGTGCCATCGGCTTCTCGCACAGCACCACCTTGCCGGCGGCCAGCGCCGCCGCCGCCCACTGCGTGTGCTGGTCGTTGGGCAGCGCAAGGTAGACGGCCTGCACCTCGGGGTCGCCCAGGACCGCGTCGTAGGAAGAAGAACGCTCGACCTGGTGCTGGGCCGCCCACTCCGCACCCCGGACGTCGGATCGGGAACCGACCACCACCGCCCGACCACCGGCCCCCCGGAGAGCCGGCAGGAACGCGCGGGCGGCGATGTTCGCCGTGCCCAGGATGCCCCACCCGACCACCGGGCCGACGCCCGCCGAGACCTCAACCATGAGTGGGGTCCAGGTAGTGCAGGCGGAGGGCGGCCAGCGCCACTGCCGAGTCCTTGCGCTTGAAGGCGGTGATCAGCTTGGTGTGCCGACGCACGGCCTCCACCATGTCGATGCCCTGGCGATCCAGCGACGATCGCATCAGTGCTCCCATCTGACCGTTGAGCGTCGACCACATCTCGACGATGCGGGGGTGGTTCCCGGCCTCCACGATGACGCGGTGGAAAGCGGTGTCGGCCACGACGATCCCGGCCAGATCCTCCTTGTCGCAGGCCAACTGCATCACCCGGACCGCCTCCGTCATGTCGACCACCAGCGCTGCCCTGGCGCTCTCCCAGACCTCGGCGAGCCCGGCCGATTCCAGGACGAACCGGGCGTAGCAGGCTTCGGTGACGTCCTCGGCCGACATCCGGGTGACGAAGGTGCCGCGGCGCGGCAGCACCTCGATGAGTCGTTCGGTCTGCAGCTCGCGCAGCGCCGCCCGCACCGTCGTGCGGCTGACCCCGAACTCCTCGGCCAGCGGGATCTCGACCAGCGGGGTACCGGCCGGCAGGTCGTTGTTGAGGATCCGGGAACGCAGCACCTCGTGGACCGATTCGGGCAGGGAGAGGTGCCGGAAGCCCTGGCTTGCGTTCTTGATCATCTGGTCCCCGTTCATCGGTGCGGTCGGCCACGTTCTGCACGCCGATTTTCGCATTCCATGGCCGTCAGGCCGACGACTCCAGCGGGAAGTCGACCCAGGCCCGGGTGCGGTGGGCACGCTCGAAGGCGTTGATCGTCTGCTGCACCAAGGCGCCCTGGCGGAAGTCACCCTGGTTGGTCGGGCCGCCGCTGAGGATCTCGTCGGTGAAGTCCCGCAGCACGTTGGAGTAGAACAGGAACGGCCACGGCTCGGTGGAACTGCCGCCGGCCGGGAAGAACCGTTGCGGGATATCGAGTTCGACGAACTCGACGGAGTCCTTCTTCGCCGCCTTGATCGTCTGGCAGATGCCGAACTCCTCCACCAACCGGACGATGATCGCCCCTTCGGACCCGTAGATCCGGACCTCGATGCCGGGGTAGTTCCCGACCGTCACGAACGACGACTGCACGGAGGCCAGCCGGCCGTGGCCGAACTCGGCGATCCACATGTCGCCGTCATCGATGTTGACGCGCGTCATCTCGCCGGTCTCCCGGACGATCCGGTTCGGTACGAAATTGCGCATCGTTCCCACGACGGACTGGAGCGGCGCGTCCATCCACCAGTGCATGATGTCGATCACCGGAGCGCCGTAGCCCTCGATGGAGGAGACCTGGATGACGTCGGGATCGGACGTGTCGCGCAGTTGCCGCAGCGGCGTCTGGGGATCGAGCCACTGGCTGTTCTGCTCGAAAGCGTTGAGCATGTATGGCTCGCCGATGTAGCCCTGCGAGATCAGCTCCGCGGCATACATCGTCGCCGGCGCGTAGCGGAAAGTGAAGCCCAGCTTGGTCTTCAGGCCCTTGCTCTCGGCCAGGTCGGCCGCGGCGATGACCTGGTGGTAGTCCGAGTGGACCGGCTTCTCGCACAGCACGTGCTTGCCGGCTTCCAGCGCGGCCCAGGACACCTCGAAGTGCATCCTGTCGCCGGTGACGACATCGATCACGTCGATGTCGGGATCCTCGATGAGCTTGCGGTAGTCGGTCTCCAGTCGCTTGATGCCGAACTCGGCGCCGGCGGCGGCCAGGGCCTGCTCGTCCGTGTCGGCCAGCGCGACGACCTCGACCCGCGGGTCACGCTGCCACCCGGGGATGTGCGAGCGGATGGCCCAACGACCGGCGCCGACGACGCCGACCCTCAACTTGTCCTGCGGCACAGTATTTCTCCTGTCGATGGTGCGCCGCAGACCGCGGCGTCTTCGTTGTTCCAGCGATTGCAAGCGGGGCGTCAGTGCGCGTGCACACCGACGATCGGGAGGGACGGTCCGGCGGCTGCAGGCACCGGCGCCAGGCCGGCCGCCAGGTCGAGTTCGTCATGTCGGCGACAGCGGACCCGGCCCGTGTCGCCGGTGTGCAGCAGGTCGGTCGGCCACGTCCCGCACGCGTCCTCTGCGAACGGGCAACGCGGCTGGAACCGACAGGTCTGCGGCAGGTCGACCAGCCGCGGCGGAGAGCCGGTGATGGTGGTCAGCGGCTGATCTCTGGCCACAGCGCCGGGCAGGGATTTCAGCAGGGCTGCGGTGTAGGGGTGCTGCGGGCGACGCAGGATGTCCTGTGTCGCAGCCATTTCCACCAGCTGTCCGGCGTACATCACGCCGACCCGGTCGCAGATCTGCGCGATCACCGACAGGTCGTGGCTGACCAGGACGAGGCTCATCCCGATGTCGCGCTGCAGGTCGATCAGCAGCGAGAGGATCTGGTCCTGGATGATCACGTCCAGCGCGGTGGTCGGCTCGTCGGCGATCAGCACCTTCGGGTTACCGGCCAACGCGATCGCGATCAGCGTGCGCTGCAGCATGCCACCGCTGAACTGGTGCGGGTAGTCGCGAAGGCGCTTCTCCGGCACCGGGATGCCGACCCGGCTCATCAGTTCGATCACGCGTTCCGCGGTGGCGCCCTTGGACAGCTTCTGATGTGCGGTCACCGCCTCGGCGATCTGATCCCCGATGCGCTGCACCGGGTTCAGCGACGTCATCGGATTCTGCGGGATCATCGAGATGTACCGACCCCAGTGCTTGCGCATGCCGCGCCGGCCGAGGTCGAGGGCGTTCCCGTCCAGCACGCCCGGGTACCGGACCGAGCCGGTGTGCGATGCCTGTCCGGACGGCATCAGCCCGAGCAGGGACCGGCACGTCACCGTCTTGCCGGAGCCGGTCTCCCCGACGATGCCGAGCACCTCGCCCTGCCGCAGTTGCAGCGAGACGTGGTCCACCGGTGTCACCACCCCCGACGAAGTCCTGATGGTGACGCAGATGTCGTCGGCCTCGAGCACGACTGGTCGGACCCGTCCGGTCAACGGGGCAAGCGAGCTCATCGGTTCGTCCTCAGCATGTCGGCCAACCCGTCACCGATCAGGCTCAGCGCCACGCCGAGCACCACCAGCGCCGCTCCGGGCATGATCGAGAGGTACCAGTTGGACAGGATGAAGTTCTGCCCCTCGGCGATCATCGAGCCCCACTCCGGGGTGGGCTGCGGGATGCCGACCCCCAGGAAGCCGAGAGAGGCGCCCAGCAGCACGTTTCCGACCGCGTCGACCATTGCGAAGATGATCACGCCGGGCAGGACGCTCGGCAGGATGTGGGCGAACATGATGCGCAGGTTCGAGAAGCCGAGGGCCGTGGCCGCGACGACGTAGCCGTACCGCTTGGCCGACAACGTCTGTCCGTGCGAGATCCGCGCGTAGCTGACCCAGCTCACCACCCAGAGGGCGATGAACAGGTTGATCAGGCTCGAGCCGAGGCTGGCGATGATCGCGATCACCAGGACGATGAACGGGAAGGCGAAGAACAGGTCGACGATCCGCATGATGATCGTCTCGGTCCGCCCACCGACATGCCCGGCGATCAGACCCATCAGCGTGCCGACGACCAGGGTGACGAAGGTTGCGGCGAAGGCGATCGCCAGGTCGTAGCGGCCGCCGTAGAGCACCCGGGCGAAGACATCCCGGCCGAATTCGTCGGTCCCGAACAGGTGCCCGGGCGAGAACATCGGGAGAAGCGGGTTGAGCGCGTCGATCTCGATCGGGTCGTATCTGGTGAACAGCGGCGCCCCGACGCACAGCACGATCATGATCAACAGGAGGAACGAGCCGAACAGCAGCGAGAACCGGCCGCGCAGCCGTCTGGGCATCGGAATGCGACGGCGGGTGCCGGTCTTGGCGATACGGGTCGCCGGGCGGGCCAGGATGGACATCTTCTCCCCCCTTCTCAGGCCACCGCGAGGCGCGGGTCGATGGCGACGTGGACCATGTCGGTGAGCAGGTTGACGAGCAGCACGAACACCGCGAAGACCAGGGTCAGGCCCTGCACCACCGGGTAGTCCCTGGTGGACACCGAACTCACCAGCAACGAACCGATACCGGGGACGGAGAAGACGTTCTCGATGACGACGGTGCCGCCGACCAGGAACGCCAGGTTGACGCCGAACACCACCACCACCGACATGCCGGCATTGCGCAGGATGTGCCTGGACACCACCCGGTGCCACGGAATGCCCTTGAGCAGAGCGGTTGTCACGTAGTCGGCCGTCATCGCCTCGATCACGCTGGCCCGCAGCGAGCGGACCAGCACCGCCGAGAACGGGACGGCCAGGGTGATCGACGGCAGGATCAGGTGTTGGATGTGGCCGAGGAATCCGTCGCCGAACCCGTTGATCGGCAGGATCGGGATCTTCACCCCGAACACCAGGATCAGCAGCACGCCGAGCAGGAAGCCGGGCAGGGCGTAGCCGACCAGCAGCAGCACCCTGGTGGTCTGGTCGAAGATGCGGCCGCGGTGCAGGCCGGCGTACAGGCCGACCGGGATGGCCAGGGCCGCGGTGAAGATCCCGGCCATCACGATCAGGAACAACGTCCGGCCCAGACCCTGCCAGATCAGATGCCCGACCGAATCGCCGATCGAGTACGAGTGCCCGAACGAGCCACTCAACGCACTCTTCACGAAAACCCAGTACTGGTAGAGGATTCCGCGATTCAGACCGAGGTTGGTGTTGATCGCGGCCGCCGCTTCCGGCGTGTAGTGGTTGCCCAGGATCAACGTCGCCGGGTCGCCCGGCACGATCCGGATCAGGACGAAGGACACGATGGTGATGCCGATGATGATCGGGATCATCTGGACCAGCCGGCGCCCGAGACCTGCGAATCCAGCCATCATGTCCTCCGTCCTGGTCCGAGATGGGTTACTACCGAATGGAAGTGGTTTCAGTGCTGACCAGTGCTCGTCAGTGCTTGTCCACGGTGAGCGTCAGCAGCGAGTCGTTGTAGTTGCCGAGCGGGGAGACGTTGAAGCCGGTGACCCACTTGCCGGTGGCGTAGCGGTAGGGCGGGTAGTTGATCGGCAGATAGGGCGTCTGGTCCCAGACGATCTGCTGGATCTGCTTGTACATCGCGGCCCGCTTGACCGGATCGGTCTCGGACCGGGCGTCGTTGGTCAGCTTGGTGGCGGTGGCGTCGCTCCAGTAGGTGTCGAACGAGCTCGACCCGGCCTTCACGTCGACGCCGAAGGTGACAACCTCGTCAGGATCGATGATGTCGTTCGTCCAGTAGCGCTCGCCGATGCCGTAGTCGCCGGTCTTCTCCTTGCCGTAGGCCGTGACCAACTCGTAGGACTCGATGTTCACCGTGATGCCGATCTTGGACAGCGAGTCCTTGATGACGACCGCCTCGGCCTGCCCGGCCGCGTCACCGCTGACCGTGATCAGGTTGGTGGTGAAACCGTTCGGGAAACCGGCCTCGGTCAGCAGGGCCTTGGCCTTGGTCAGATCGACTGCGGGCTTCGGCAGGGAATCGTTCCAGTACAACATCTTGTAGGGCATGAACGAGGTGGCCGGAGTGCCGGCGCCCTGGTAGGCGAGCTTGTTGATCTGGTCGAGATCGACCGCGTAGCGGACCGCCTGGCGGACCTTCACGTTGGAGAAGTACTTGTTCTTGGTCGAGAGCTGGATGAAGTCGACGCGGGTGGACGGGAACAGATTGACCTGGAGCTTCGGGTTGGCGTTGATCTGGGCGGTCAGGTTGCCCGGCGGGTTCTCGATGACGTCGACGGCGCCGCTCTGCAGGTCCAGCACCCGGGTGTTGTCATTGGTGACGATCTTGATCTTCACGTTCGTGATCTTGGGCTTGGTGCCGTAGTAGTTGTCGTTGCGCTTGAGGTCGACCTCGGTGTCCGGGGCGTAGGCGCTGACGACGAATGGACCACTGCCGACCGGGTGCGTGAAGAAGGCGTCACCCTGGGCCTCGACCAGCTTCTGCGGCAACGCGGCGAAGGCATACATGGCCAGGTCGGCCAGCAGCGGCGCGTGCGGCTTGGACAGCTTGACGACCACCGTCTTGGGGTCGGGAGCGGTGACACCGGTGACTGCCGTGATCAGGAAACCCCAACCGCCGTCGTACTTCTTGGACCGGTTGATCGACCAGGCCACGTCGGAGGCCAGCACCGGCGAGCCGTCGGAGAACTTCGCGTCCCGGAGGTGGAACGTGTAGGTCAGCCCGTCCTTGGCGATGTCCCAGGAGGTCGCCAGGTCCGGGACGATCTTGGTGCCGGTCGGGTCGGCCTGCACCAGCCGGCTGTACAGGGTCTGATCCAGCCAGATCGACTCGTTGACCGAGCTGACCTGCGGATCCAGCGTGTCGACCTTGACCGGGTTGGCGATGATCAGGGTGTCGACTGCGGAGGCCGCCGCCGTGGCCGGGGCGACCGCGCTGCCGGCCGGACCGGCCGCGCTCGTCGCGGAACTGCCCGCTGCCCCGGTGGCACCGGCGGCTGCAGAACTGGGCGAGGTGGCAGCCGTACTGCTGCTGGAACTGCAGGCGCTGAGCACCAGGGACCCGGTGACCAGACCGGTCAGGGCGACCAGGCCGAGCCTCCGGGCCGGGCGCCGGAACAGGCGGCCGTGGTGCGCGCCGCCCGTCGAAGCCGGTGAAACTGCAGTCATGACTTGTTCTCCCTCGAACTTGGTGGGGACATGGGCGTTGGCGGGACATTCGAAGAAGGCAGAGCCGGTGGGCTCGGCTCCGCAGGCGGGCCGCTGTGCAGGTGGCAGGCCACGGTTCGACCGGCCAGGGGACGGATGGTGAGAGGGACCTCGCGGCGGCAGATGTCCATGGCCTGCGGGCAACGGGGGTGGAACACACAACCAGGGGGCGGTGAGATCGGATTGGGCATGTCGCCGCCGAGCGCGGCCTGCCGCGGGATCTTGCGCAGGTGCAACTCGGGTGCGGCTTCCAGCAGCGCCTTGCTGTACGGGTGCAGCGGGCGGGTGAACAGGTCGACGGTACTCGCCTGCTCGACGACGCGCCCCAGGTACATGACGGCGATCTGGTCCGAGAGTCGTTGCACCACAGCCAGATCGTGGGTGATGAAGACGTAGGTGAGACCGAGGTCGCGCCGCAGATCGGAGAACAGGTTGAGCACCTGCGCCTGTACCGAGACGTCGAGGGCCGACACCGGCTCGTCCGCGACGATCAGCCGCGGCCTGACGGCCAGGGCCCGCGCGATGCTGACCCGCTGCCGGCCACCGCCGGAGAGCTGGTCCGGACGCTGATCGATCAACTCGGCCGGGAACCCGACGGTGCCGAGCAGCCGCTGCGTCTCCTGCTTGCGCTCCCTGGGTGACGAAGTGCCGTGCACGGCCAGCACTTCTTCGATGGACGAGCCGACCGAGCGGTAGGGGTTCAGCGTCGAATACGGGTCCTGCAGGATGATCTGGATCTTCTGCCGCAGTTCCTTCGACCGGGCACCCGAGGCGCTGAAGATGTCCTGACCCTCGAACGCGATGGCGCCCGACGTTGGTTTCTCCAGCCGCAGCATCAGGCGGCCGAGGGTGCTCTTGCCGGAGCCGGTCTCGCCGACGACGCCGAGGGTCTGGCCCTGGCGAACCTCGAGACTGACCCCGTCGACCGCCTTCAGCGACGTCCCGGCTTCGTTGCGGAGCCGCGCCCCCATGCTGCGGCGGACCTCGAAGTGCTTGGACAGGCCGGTGGTACGCAGCAGAACCGGTGCGGTGTCCTCGGTTGTACTCAGCGGACCTGCCTCCGGGTGGATGTGGCGTTTCGGATCTTGATGGCACTTCGTGGGCCGATGGCCGGGCTCTTCCAGGTGCGACCGGACGGGCCGGTGCGGCGATGGATGTGAACGTAGGTCTTCTGTCGACAATTGGTCAATGGGTTCAGTGGAAGTTTTTCTGCGCGAAACATTCAGCTGCCGTGAGTGGCAAACGGGTGACCCTACCGCGTTTCGTACGAATGACTTTGCGACACAGCGCTTCCAGAGCAAGGTGCCGCTGATCCTGCAAACGTTGTCAAGGCTGCCGCTCTTGTCTGATTGTCGACAATGCGTCTAGTGTCGTCCCATCGCTCCCGAGGAACAGAGGCTGACGTGAACGTTGCTTACGACTTCTCCGGCAAGGTCGCCGTGGTCACCGGCGCCGCCCGCGGCGTGGGACGGGAGATCGTCGGAGCCTTCGTGAAGGCTGGCGCACAGGTGGTCGCCGCCGACCGTGACGCGGAGGGCCTCGCCGTCACCTGTTCGCCGTTCGGCGATGCCGTGGTGTCGGTGGTCGGTGACGTGAGCACGGCGGAAGGGGCGCTCTCGATCGTTTCTGCCGTAGAGGCGTTCGGCCGGTTGGACTTCTGCGTCAACAACGCTGCTGTCGCACCGCATGCGAGCCTCCTCGAGGAACGCGCGGAGGTCTGGGACATGGTGTACGCGGTCAACTGCCGCGGTACCTTCCTGATGACGCAGGCGGCCGCGCGCGTGATGATCGAGCAGGGTGAAGGCGGTCGGATCGTCAACTTCTCGTCCGGGGTCAGCAACCGCGGATCGGCGGGGGCCGCCGCCTACGCCAGCAGCCGCGCTGCCACCGAGAGCTTCAGCCGAGTGGCCGCCATCGAGCTCGCTCCCCACGAGATCCTGGTCAACTGCGTCAGTCCCGGGCTCATCGACACCCAGCCGAAGCCGCTACCGCCCTCGATGGCGCAGAGCCTCGCCGCCCGCATCCCGGCCCTCCCCCTGGCGAGGGCCGGGAAGCCGGAGGAGGTGGCGAACCTGGTGCTGTGGCTGTGTTCCGACGGGGCCGCCTACATCACCGGCGGGCTCTACAGCGTGGACGGCGGCGCCGGCGTCGGCGGCCGGGCCGGTGCGCCGATCGTCGACGAGGACATCCGCTACGACTGGGTCACCGGCCGCATCCGTCCCTGAATGCGCCGAGGGACCTGGCGATCAGGACTCGGAACGCAACACGACCACGCCGCTGCCTTGGATGCCGCCCGGACAGGGCAGTTCGAGTGCTTCCCGCCTTGTCAGTTACTCGGTCAGGCTCACGCCGGACTACATCCCCATCCCGCCGTCGACGGCCAGGCCGGTCCCGGTGATGAATTTGGCACCGTCGGAGGCGAGGAAGACGACGGCATCGGCCATGTCGTCGACCTGGCCCAGTCGGCCGAGCGGAGTCGCCGCGATGACGTCGCCGGCGGCCGCCTCCGGGGAGGGCGCGAGGCCCATGGCCGCATGCGCGACCGCGAGGTTCTGGCCCATCTCGGTCGGGACGAGGCCTGGATAGATGCAGTTGACCCGCACGCCGTAGCCGAGCTTGCCTGCCTCGAACGCGGCGACCCTCGTCAGGCGATCGACGCCGGACTTGGTCGCGGAGTAGACCGAGATACCCGGGAACGCGATGGTGGCGGCCACCGAGGCGATGTTGATGACAGCTCCGCCGTTGCCCGCGGCCCCGCCCGGCTTCATCGCCAGGAAGGCGTGCTTGAGGCCGAGCATGGTGCCGAGAAGGTTGACGTCGAGCATCTTGTGGATGTCCGCGGGGTCGAGATCGATGATCAGGCTTGAGATCTCGAGACCGGCGTTGTTGACCAGGATGTCCAGTCCACCGATCTGGTCGATGGTGCCGGTGATGGCCTCGCCCCACCTGTGCTCGTCGGTGACATCCAGGTGGACGAAGCCGGCAGTTGCCCCGGTGGCCGAGATGGCATCCGCCGTGGCCTTTCCGGCCTCGATCTGCAGATCACCGATCACCACGGAGGCGCCGGCGGCGGCGAGGGCCTGCGCCATGCCGGCCCCCAACCCCTGGGCTCCACCTGTGACAAGGGCCTTGCGCCCGGTCAGGTCGTACACGCTCATGGACAACTCCTTTTCCTTCGTCTTCGTTGACGTGATGCAGGTCATGATGCAACCATCTCTGGACAGTCGTCAAGGATTTCCTTGACAGTTGGCCAGATAAATCGCCGTGAACGGGGTACTGCCGTCTACGGTCGGTTGATCCACAGCCAGGGGTGGGACAGCCACGGGTAGGACAGGAGGCGGTGCGCGTGACGCAGGTGGTGCATGCCGGTCGCGCGCGGGTCACCCGCCGCCAGATCGACAAGTTCGCCGAACGGCGCGATCAGCTGGCCGACTCGGCCCTGCTCACTCTCTCCGAACTGGGCTACGCGCGCACCAGCCTTCGTGAGATCGCCCAGAACTCGAACTTCTCGCACGGAGTGCTGCACTACTACTTCAGCGACAAGGTCGAACTGATCCTGCACTGCGTGCGCAGGTACAAGACCGAGTGCGTGACGAGGTACGACGAGATCGTCGCCTGCGCAGCAACTCCCGGCGAGCTGGCCGCCGGTTTCGGCGAGGCGATGGCCGCCACCCTGCGCAACGAGGCCCACCTGCACCGGCTCTGGTACGACATGCGGTCGCAGAGCCTGTTCGAGCCGTCGTTCCGCACCGACATCCTGGAGCTCGATCACGGTCTCGAGCAGATGATCTGGCGCATCGTGCTGAGGTATTCCGAGCTGGCCGGGCGGCCGCTCGCGGTGTCGCGGTCGATCGCGTACGCGGTGTTCGACGGGCTGTTCCAGCAGGGCTTGCTCAAACACCTGTGCGGCGACGAGCAGGCGGTCCAGGACCTGGCCTCCAGCGTGGAAAACGTGCTACTCGGCCTGGTGCTGGTTCCCCGATAACCTTCAGGACATGTCCGAGACGCCCGAGCTGACCAGCACCCGCCCCCAGCGGGCCGTCTCGCGCCTTTCGAAGTCGGGCGCTCCTGCAAGGTCTCGATCAACGGCGTCGGACGCAGCGGAACCCGCCACTTCGCGGCTGCAGGCCGTACTGCCATGGGCGGTGGCCGCCGCGTTGACGGTCTTCTATGCTGCCGTCTCTATCCGGCGGCACGCGCAGCTGCTGACCAGTGCCTACGACCTGGGCATCTACGACCAGGCGGTCCGCTCGTACTCGCACTGGGGCCTACCGTACAACTCCATCCAGGGCCCGCACTTTCTCGTCCTTGGTGACCACTTCTCCCCGGTGCTGGCGCTGCTCGCCCCCCTGTACTGGATTCACGACTCACCCGCCACGCTGCTGGCCGCCCAGGGCTGCCTGATCGCGATCGGTGTGGTGCCGCTGATGAAGTGGGCGCACCGCTCCGTCGGGCTGGGCGCGGCACTCGTCGTCGGATTCGGTTACGGGTTCAGCTTCGGCGTGGCCAACGCGGTGACCTTCGACTTCCACGAGGTGGCTTTCGCGGCACCGCTTCTCGCGTTTGCCGCGGTAGCGTTCGGTGACGGCCGGCTGACAGCCGCAGTGGTCTGGGCGGCCCCGCTCGTCTTCGTCAAAGAGGATCTCGGCCTGACCGTGGCCGTGCTCGGCCTGCTGGTCGCCTGGCGGGGGCGCCGGTTGCTCGGTCTGCTCACCACCATCGGCGGTGGACTGGCTTCGGCGTTGGCGGTCCTCGTCATCATCCCGGCGTTCAATCCGTTGGGACACAACACCAAGACGTCGAAGTTCGGCACGTCGATCGTCCACCAGGCCGCAACGTTGCTGACCCCGGACATCAAGATCGTCACGCTGGTCCTGCTCCTGGCGCCGACCGTCTTCCTCGCCGTGCGATCGCCGATCATCGTCCTGGCCGTGCCGACCATCCTGTGGCGGTTCCTCGCCACCGACCAGGCGTACTGGGGCGTGCAGTACCACTACGGTCTGGTGCTCATGCCGATCGTGTTCGCCGCCTTCGTCGACGTGCTGAGACGCCGCGAGTCGGGCATCCGGTGGATCCTGGCGGCGAGCGCTGCCGTCACCCTGTACCTGGTCCCGCAGAACGGATTCGCGCCGGCCTTCACCTCGACCCTGTGGACGACGAACCCCGCGACGGCCGCCACCCACGCCCTGCTGCAGCGGATCCCCGATGGGACAACCGTCGCAGCGTCCAACCAGCTCGTCCCGCAGCTCACCGACCGCGAGCACGTGACGCTGATCGGCCGGACGCTGCTGTCGGTCTCGCAGCCCGAGTACATCGTCTCCGAGACCGCCAACCTGGGCTTCCCGCTGGGGACGGACGGACAACTGGCCTGGCTCGCCGACGCCAGGAACCACGGCTACGTGGACATCGGGTCTGCCGGGACCGTGGTTCTGCTGCACCGGGGGTGAGACGATTGCAGTTCAACGGTCGTGTTGAAGGAAGAACGTCGTATCAATCATGCGAACTGGCGACTCAACGGCCGCGTTGAAATCCAGACCGGCTTGGCATATAAAGCGGGCGGCGCACAGGCCCATTGATTCTTACCCTGTTCACCAGCCCTGTGTTCGACTTCTGCGACACTTTGTCTCATAGATTCTCGATTTTTTGCATAGATTGGATCGTGAGGAACGCTGTGCGGCCGTCATTCTCCCGGCGTACGTTCTCGATCGACGGACCGCCGGAGTCTCCGTCCCCCACGCGGGAGCCTATGACGTGATACCGCTCGTTCCTGGACATGCCGATGAGTCGGGTGTTGCCGTGCCCTCCGTCGTCGGACCGCGCCTCAGCCAGCCAGCGGCAGAAGTACTCGTGCGCTCGGTGGCGGCATCGATGGCCGACCGCATGACGGCGTGGGCGGCGGCTCCCGTCGATGCGGCCGATGCCGTCGGAGCGAAGACCACGCTGGATTGGACCGAACTGCTGCGTGCACTGGACGACGATGCCCGACAGGAGCTGGCCCGACACGCCCTCGACGCGGCCTTGGAAGTTCTCGATGCGGACCCGGCCGTCGCGACGACCTTGCTACCGGGCACCACGGCAGCCGTCCGGGCCGAGATCGCCCAGGGGTGTCTGGCCGTTCAAGAGCTGCGAGACTGCGGATTCATGGTGGCGGAGGTGCAGATCCCGGTCTGGGAGCGCCTCCTCGATGCAGAGCGACGTGCGGTCCCGATGACGTCGCTCGAGGACGACGAGGCAGTGGAACGACGACGGGTCGTCCTGTCCGAGCTCGGACTCACCGAGCGAGAACTACCCCGATACCGGAACGACCTGAGGGTGTCCGCCGTTCCCGCTCTCGGTGACGACGTCCTGGCCCGGTAGGCGTGCCGATCCGGCCGGAAACGCCAGGGTCAGCCGCGACCCTGCGCCTTGCGGACCGGCGCGCCCGCCTGAACCTTGCCGAGCAGACGTTTGAGTTCTGCCTGCTCAGCGACGTTGAGTGCGGCCATCATGGTGGCTTCCACGCGCTGGTGGGCGGCGGCGAGACGTGCCTTCTTCCGCTTCACCGCAGGGGTCGGGGAGACGAAGCTCTGTCGACCGTCGGACGGGTCGGCGACCCGGGCGATCAAGCCGTCGCGCTCCATCCGCCGAAGGGTGGCGGCCATCGTCGGCTGCTCGACCCCGACCGACCGGGCGATGTCCGCCTGCGTCGCCGACCCGCCGCTGCCGAACAGGAAGTCGATGACGGCGAACTGTGCCGGCGTCAGACCCAGCGGGGCCAGCTGACTGGCGAACTCGAAGGCCGTGCGTCTGGCCAGCTGCGCCATGAGCTCCATGGCCATGTCGGCGGCATCGGCCTGCGGTTCGGCCGAGCGGCGAGCCGCTCGAGTGGTCACTGCCATGAAATCCGATCCCTCCACACTTTCGCCTACCGCAAAGGCACGTCCCACCCCTCGGGCACGAGGAGCGTAAAGCACGAGACCGTGACCCAGCGCGATGGCCTTGCTACAACTGTCGCCGCAACGGTGCGGAGTCCTGTGGAATTCAACCATCAAGTCCACATCGAAGCCAGGATCTACCTATGCAAGCACTCTGTTGGGCACGACCTATTCGCTGCGAATGCCCTGCCTGCGTGACTGGAGCCGCTGCCACGCCGAGCTGCTCCGACCCACATCCGAGAGTCGGTGACCCTGGCGCATCCCTACCCGCGTCGATGGGCACACCATTGTGCCGAATAGATATTCGTTCATTGGAAACGTTTGTATGGAGCATCGTCATTCATCGATGACGCCCGTCCGCCGTTCGTCGTGAATTCGGCTATGAATGGTCTGCCCGGCCGACGGTATTGATCGGCCCGCCAATCAACGCGCCGACGTCCTCCGACTTCTGACGGACGCCCGCGGTGTGACAGCCTGAAGTCATGGGTATCGAACCGACACTGACCTTCGGCACCGACGGCTCGTGCCTGCGCAACCCCGACGGGCCGACCGGGTGGAGCTACGTCTGCCACGACGGCCGGTACTCCTTCGGCGGCCGCCCGTCCGGGACGAACCAGGTCGGCGAGTTGATGGCGATCCTGACCGTGCTGAGGGACTTCCCCGAGCACCCGCTGGAGATCCAGTCCGACTCCGCCTACGCCATCGGCTGCTCGTCGACGTGGAAGGCCGGCTGGCAGCGCGCCGGGTACGTGCGCAGGACCGGACCGCTCGCCAACCTGGACATCATCCGCGAGATCCACCGGCTGATCGACGGGCGCCGGGACCCGGTCGAGTTCGTGAAGGTGAAGGCCCACCTCCGCGACGAGACCGTGCATCCCCTCAACGTCAGGGCGGACGAACTCGCCGGCCGTGGCGCCCGCGCCGCCGCGGAGCGCCGTGCCGAGTTCACCGAACACGGCACCTGGCCTCTCTCGGCCGACGAACCGATGCCTGACGCATCGAATGGCCAGGCCTATCAACCCGCTGATCGGCCCGGGTCTCCGGCCGTACCGACCCGCGCATCTGTGCAGCCCACCCCCCGAACGCCGGAGCCCGCGGAAACCGGCCTCCTCTTCTGACCAGACCCCGTTCGACAAGGTCTGCATCCCTTCGGCGCGTCCTGGCAGCGTCCGCCGGGTCCTCGCAGCGCCCGCGGACCCTGCCAGGTAGGGGCAGACCTTGCCAGCCCCGGTGGATCTCAGCGCCGGCGGACGCCAGGGTCGCTGGCTGGCGGCCGCGGAAGCCCGTGGCAACCTCGGCCAGCACGGGTCCGGTCGGCACCGGGTTGGTCGGCAGGCTCTGTGCACCGATCAACCCGCCTGCCCCCACGGCCCGACCCGTACGGTCGTCTCCGGACCGATGTCGACGCGTTCGTCCGGGTCGAGAAGGGCCACTGCAGGGTCGCCGTCCACAGTGAACTGCACCGCGATCAGCGACACCGGCTCGTCCCGGACTCCGGCGAGCGCCCCGGTCCACTCGAACTCGGCGGCGGCTCGGCCCCCCGGAGCCATCGTCACCGCGGTGGCGGCATCTGCGGGAGGCACGCCGATCCGGTCAACACCGATCGTGCTGCGCTCGACGACGGTGGCAAACGCGGTTCCCCATGCCCCGCGCAGTCCCAATCCCGGCCAGCCGACCAACGTGCAGGTTCTGCCGGAGGTGTTCGCCGCGATCAGTTGGGCGTACCGGTGTCCTGCCGCGGCTTCGCTCCCGGACAGCGCCACGCTCACGTCGCGGGCGGAGCAGCGGTCGGTGGCCGCCCCGGCGGATGCCGGAGTGCCGATCAATGCCTTGAGTTCATCGGCGGAGAGCTTGCGATCGGGAGTCGGCGCCGCACCGTCCGGACGGTCGGCGCCGGAGGGCGGTTCGACCCGGGTACTGGGGACGACCCCCGGCCGCATGCCGTTGGCGTCGGTCACCTCGACGGGTCGCTGTGTCTGGTCCGAGGTCGCTGACGTGGCGGTCGCGGGACCGGGCTCGCCGCATCCGGCCACTGCGACGGCGACGGCGGCCACCATTGCGAACGTTGTTGCCATCGACCGAAGGTTCATGTCCCGTCAGGTTAGAGGACCGCGCCGGCCCGAGTGTCCGCCCGGCTCGTGACGTGACGGACGGCAGGAACGGTACGCGTCCGGCGGTGACGACCCGCCGATCTTGAGTTTTGGCCGGTCGGTTACCTGTGCGGCAGACCCCGGACGACCGCGGTCGACGATTTCACCGCAGCACGAGGCAACGCTGCCCTGCCGGGTGAATGGGGGGTGAGATCACCGGACGTTCAACCCAGTGGGCCGACACAGACCAACAGGTACAGGCGATGAAGGTAGCGAGCACAACCAAGTTGCCGACGATTGCATCATGCCGCGTCGCCGGGGGCCACGAGGGCGAATCTGACGGTGCTGTCGGCGTTGGTGATGTTGCCGACCTTGCGGCCGCCCGCGTCGGGCTGGGTGACCAGCGCGACATCGGTCAAGGGGCTCCGTTGCCGGTGGTGACCGCGAAGGCCGGACCGGCCGGCGCGATCGTGCCAGGACGGCGGCGACCAGGAACGCCGACAGTCGGCCAGGTCCGCGCCCTGGGCGTCTGGGCCGTAGCGGGGCGGACACTCTCGCGTTCATTCGGTTCTCCTCGTCGAGAGCTGGTGTCGTCGCTCAGCATGCTGGCCTCGAGCACCGAGACGCCACCCAGGGCCGAGAGGTCGATGGTGACGGCGGCGTCCTCGTCCTGACTGCGGTTGACCAGGAACACCGCGCTGCGCCCGGTCGCGCTGTCGTGGGTGGCGACCGCATCCACCACCGCAACCACCCCGTAGACGTCGGTCTGGTGAGTATCGGATTCCAGGTGCACGGACAGCGCCGACCCGATGGCCAAGCGGGCGGTGAGGGCGAAGGGGTAGAACGTCGTCTGCCGCCAGGCCGGCCCGCCGGGCTCGGTCATGATCGGGGCGATGACGTTGACCAGTTGGGCCAGCGAGGCACTGGTCACCCGATCGGCGTGGGTGAGCAGCGTGATCAGCAGGCTGCCCACGACGACGGCGTCGGCGACGCTGTAGTGGTCCTCCAGCAGTCGCGGTGCCTGCGGCCAGTTGTCGGTGCCCTGGATCTTGTCGACGTCGCCGAACCGATCCAGATACCGGACATTCCATTCGTCGAACGACAGATTGACGGTCTTGTCGCTGTCGAACGACAGATTGACGGTCTTGTCGCTGCCGCGGACTGCCTTGACGTGATCTGCAGTGGCCACGACAGCCTCGATGAACCGGTCCATGTCCGTCGCGGAGGCCAGAAAACTGGCCAGGTCGCCGTTTCGTTCCTGGTAGTAGGCGTGGCAGGAGATGTAGTCGACATGGTCGTAGGTGTGGGTCAGCACGACGCGTTCCCATTCACCGAAGGTCGGCATGTCGGCGCTGGAGGACCCGCAGACCACCAACTCCAGTTCCGGATCGAATTGCCGCATGGCACTGGCGGTCCGGGCAGCCAGCTTGCCGTAGTCGTCGGCGGAGCGGTGGCCGATCTGCCACGGTCCGTCCATTTCGTTGCCAAGGCACCACATCTTGACCGCGAATGGATCGGTGTGTCCGTTGTCGATGCGCTAGGCCATCCACGGTCCGCCGATCTCCATGGCCGCCTTGCCCGAGCTGAACAGCTTGTCGGCGCCCACGCCGTCGACACCCTTGGGCGAGATGTGCTTGTCATCGATCGCCGCCGACCAATACTTCAACGTGGCCTGGTTCGCGGGCGAGTCCAGCACGGCCTTTCCGCCCGACACGATGTCGCCGCCGTTGCCGTAGAACAGGCTGGCCCAGACGCCGTTGCCGACGGTGGCGTGATCGGGGAGCACCATGCGTACTGCTCCGGGGTGCCGTCGTTGTTCTTGTCGACAGTGAGCTCCTGCGCGTCGGCGACCCACTGGTCCCAGGTGGTGGGGAAGGCGGTGATACCGGCCGCCTTGAACATCGCCTTGTTGTAGAACACCGACAGCGGAACGAAACCTGTTGGTATGCCGTACTTCACGCCGTTGACGACTTCCATCTTCACGGCCTGCGGGTTCAGCGCGCCGGTGTTGCTGTCGGCGGCTGCGTAGAATTGTCCAGCGAGGCGAACGCACCCTTGGCCGCGTACACCGGCAGCTGCTCGGCCGGCATCGCCACGATGTCGGGGCCCTTGCTCGCCGACAACGCCGGCAGCAGGGTGTCACCGATGACGGCCCAGGTCTTGACCTGGGTGGTGATCTTGATGCCCGTCTGGGAAGCGTTGAACTGGTCGACGATCTTCTTGAGCACCCCACCGTCGGCCTCGGTGTACCCGTGCCAGAACGTCAACGCCACCGGCCCGGACGCTGCGGACGGCGCCGCACTGCTGGAGCTGGAACAGCCGCTGATGCACATCGTCGCAGCCACGACCGCGGCAAGCGCCGCCAGAGTTTTCTTCATGTTCTTCAAGGCCTCTTTCTCCTCGCCGGCATCGCTGCCGGGCGAGCTCGACTTCGTCGTCGGCCGAATGTCGGGCGCGGCATCGGCTCCGCTGACCTGGGCTCGACCGCCAGGTAAACGTTGTAGTAAACGTTGTAGGGCGAGAATGGACCGTTGAGCGCGGACTGTCAAGACCGAGTTTTCGAACGGCGTCGTGCCGCGTGCTCCACGCCCTGAGCGCGGCAGATCCCGCTCAGGAGGACGCGGTCACCGTGTCGCGCACCGCGGTGGATTCGCGTCGGATGAGCTGGAACTGCGCGAGCAGTTCGCGCGGCTCCGTCGGTCCGGCCGCGCCGGCGATCCGGTCGGCCAGCAGCTGTACCGCTATCTCGGCGATCTCCGGGCGGCCCGGATCGATGGTGCTCAGACTGGGCAGCGAGAACTGCGCCTCGTCGATGTTGTCGAACCCGATCACGGCGACGTCATCGGGAACTTTCAGGTCATGTTCTTGCAGGACCCGTAGCGCGCCCAGCGTCAGGGTGTCGTTCAACCCGAACAGGGCGTCGAACGGTACTCCGCGAGCAAGGAGTTCACGCATCCCAGCTGCACCGTTGCCTCGGTTCCACAGCTGAGCCAGAACGACCAGATCCGGGTCGAACCGGATGTCGGCCTCCTCGAGCGCGGACCGATAGCCGCGAAGCCGCAATCCCGCGGATCCGATGACGGCGCCGTCGCGGGCGCCGATCACCGCGATGCGGCGACGCCCGCACTCGATCAGATGCGCCGTGGCGGCATGCGCGGCCTGCTCGTTGCGCATGCTGACGTGATCGGTGGGACCGGTCAGGATTCGTTCTCCCAGCAGCACCAAGGGGTAGGTGACGTTCAAGGTCGCTGCGTCGTCGTCGGTCATCCCCAACGGACTGAACAGGAGACCATCGGTCAGCTTCAACCGCGGACTGTTCAGCATCGCGAGCTCTCGGCTTCGATCCCCGTTGGTCTGTTCGATCAGCACCACCAGCCCACGGCGTTCGGCCGCGCGGATGACCGCATCGGCCAACTCGGCGAAGTACGGCAGACTGAGTTCCGGCAGGGCCAGCCCGATCGTGCCGGTCCGACCCGAGCGCAGACTCCGAGCGGCCAGATTCGGTTGATAACCCAGCTCGGCAATCGCGGCCTGCACCTTGGCCCTGGTCGCGGGCCGGATGTTCGGAAAGTTGTTGACCACATTGGACACCGTCTTGATCGACACACCGGCGATCGCCGCCACATCGTGCACCGTAGCCGCCACCGCCACCCCTCCCCCGATCCATCCCGGGTGTCACCGTGCCGAAAAGGCTACAACGTTGTACTGGAGTGACCCGGCGCCCCCGCCCCACCCGGCCGTCGTCGAAGCTGAACTCGGGGTGAGTCACCCGGTCGTCCCCCTGCAGCACGTCTCGGCAACGTCCGCAGGGTCCTCGCAGCACCCGCGGACCCTGCCGGGTCGGGGCGGACCTTGCCAGGACAAAGCCCACGGGAACGAGAACGGCCCCAGCGGCGATTTCTCGCCGGCCGGGGCCGTTGTCGTCTGTCTCAACCAGAGTGGGCGAGAAGGGAGTTGAACCCTCACCCCGTTTCCAGGACACGGACCTGAACCGTGCGCGTCTGCCATTTCGCCACTCGCCCGAGCAACGCGGATGAGATTAACACGCAGGGACGACCCGCCAGAAATCTGCGGAGCAGGGCCCGTTGTGCCCACCAGGGAGCCCGGCAAACCCGAGAAAAGGCCCATGACAGCGCGCGACAGGCCCGGCCGGGCGCGCGGGAACCTGCCCAAGGCAGGGACGTCCTCTACTACGCACCATTACGATCAGTGCGGAGATCAGTGCGGACGACGATCCGGTGCGACGCATGCACCCGAGCAACGGGAGGAGGTGACGATGGGCGTCATCGGAAGTTTCGAACGGAAACTGCAGGGGGCGGTCGCCGGCACCTTCGCGCGGCTGTTCGGCGGATCCGTGCATCCGGCCGAGGTCGCGGATGCCCTCCAGTCGGAGGCGGCCGGTCATCTGCAGCACCAGGGCGGCCGCACCATCGCCCCGAATCGCTACACCGTCAGGCTCGGTCCGTCCGACAAGGACGACGTCGGCCAGGACGAAGATCGGGTCGCCTCGGCGTTGTCCACCATGATCAGGGAGTATCTGGACGAGCAGGGATGGCAGACCTTCGGTGACGTAGCCGTCACACTGGAGGAATCCGATGTACTGCACACCGGACAGTTCCGCATCAGCTCGCTCGTCGACCCGGACGTCGGCCGGCGCAGTGCCCATCGAAGCGCAGGAGTGCGATCCATGACCCAGCAGCCCGAGGACGGTCGCCCGCCGGCCAACCAGCCACCCAGCGGTGCCCAGCAGCAGGCGTATCCGCCGGGCCAGCCACCCGCCGGCTGGGGGCAGCAGCCTGATCCTGCCTACGGGCAGCCCTACCCCCCGGCGGGTCAGCCCGTCTCGGGCCAGCAGCCGGCTGTCCAGCCGCCGGCGCCCGGGTACGGCGCTCCGGCAGGTTACGGTCCACCGCCCGGTTACGGACCGCCGCCCGGTTACGGGCAGCCCAACGCTCCCTACCCGCCCTCCGGGCAGCAGCCTGCCTACGACCCGGCCTACGGGCAGGGTTACGGACAACAGCCGCAGCAGCCGCCGGCCGGGTACGGACAGCCGGGGCAGTACGGCGCGCCCGTCTCCAATCCCTATGGCCAGCCGGCGCAGCCGCCCGCCCCGGACTACAACCAGGGCTACGGGCAGCCGCAGCAGTATGGTCAGCCGCCGGTCCAGCCCGACTACCACCAGGGCTACGCCCAGCCGCCCCAGCAGTACGGACAGCCGGACTACGGCCAGGGCTACGCCCAGCCGCCGCAGTACGGACAGCCGCAGGCGGACCTGCAGGCGATGCTCAGCGTCGACGACGGGTCGCACCGGACCTACGCGCTGCAGCGCGGGTCCAACATCATCGGCCGTGGCCAGGACGCGTCCTTCCGGCTCCCCGACACGTCGGTCTCCCGTCGGCATGTCGACATCTACTTCGACGGTCAGGTCGCGGTGATGCACGACCTCGGCTCGACGAACGGCACCTCGGTCAACGGATCGACCGTGCAGACCTGGCAGCTCGCCGACGGCGACGTCATCCGGGTCGGTCACTCCACCGTCGTGTTCAACACCCAACGGTAGCCACCACCAGCCATGCCTGCGCTGATCCTCCAGCTGACCAGAGTGGGATTCCTGATCCTGCTCTGGCTCTTCGTGCTGGCTGCGGTCAGGGTCGTGCGGGCCGATCTCAAGCTGGCCGCGGATCCTCGGCCCTCCGACGGTCGCGCGCAGCGGCCCCGTCGGCGGGACGCCCGCGGTCCGGCTCCGCTCTCGCCGGGTTCCCTGGTGCCGGCGATCCTCGTCGTGACGGCCGGTTCGCTGGCCGGCACCCGGCTGCGGCTGGGCAGCGGCACCATCCTGATCGGCCGCGCGGAGGATTCCACCCTGGTTCTCGACGACGACTACGCGTCCACCCGGCACGCGCGGATCGTGCAGCAGGGGCACGGGTATGCGCTCGAGGATCTCGGTTCGACCAACGGGACCTACCTGGACCGCGCCCGCATCACCGCACCGACGCCCGTCCCGGTCGGCGTGCCGATACGCATCGGCCGCACCGTCATCGAGTTGCGCCCATGATCCGCGCATACCGAAGTGCGCGGCGCATACGTTCTGACCCGTTTCGAGCCCGAATTGGTCTGGAATCGGCCGTTCCGTATGCGCAGGGCCGTTCTGTATGCGCCGACGGGGACGCGCTCCGATGCGCCGACAGCGACGCGCTCCTCGGCGCGGATGACGGTTCAATGCTCGCCGATGGCGGTGAATCCCGCCGATGACCCATGTTCTGCGGTACGCCGCGCGTACCGATCGGGGTCTGCTGCGGGCGAACAACCAGGATTCGGTGTTCGCGGGTGACCGACTGCTGGTGATCGCCGACGGCATGGGCGGGCACGCCGCCGGTGACGTCGCCTCCCGGCTGGTGGTGGCGGCCTTCGTCGATCTGGACGAGCTGGCCCTGGGCAGCGACATGGTGCGACCGCTCACCGACGCCACCCGCGAGGGCAACTCCGCGATCGCCGAGATGGTCGACGAGAATCCCGAGCTCGACGGCATGGGGACCACGCTCACGGCCCTGCTGTTCGACGGACCGGTCGTCGCGCTCGCCCACGTCGGGGATTCCCGCGCCTATCTGTACCGCAACGGTGTGCTGCACCAGATCAGCCACGACGACACCTTCGTCCAGTCCCTGGTCGACGACGGCCGGATCACCGCCGACGAGGCCGCCCACCACCCCCAGCGATCGCTGCTGCTCCGCGCCCTCAACGGCACTGCGATGGACCCGTCGATCACGATGCGCGAGACCTCGCCCGGCGACCGGTTCCTGATCTGCAGCGACGGCCTGTCCGACGTGGTCTCGCCGGAGTCGATCGCCGACGCACTCGGCGGCCCCGATCCGGACCAGGTCGCCGACACCTTGATCCAGCTCGCCCTGGTCGGCGGTGGTCCGGACAACGTCACGGTGATCGTCGCCGACGTGGTGGAGACCGGCGGGGCGACCACCGGGCTGCCGGCCGGCGGGATCGATCCCGAGGCGACCGGCCCGATGCAGGCGATCCACCTCACCCAGAAGATGCCGCGGGTGCCGCTGCCGCCAATCCCGGAGGACGTGCCGGCCAAGCCGGAGTACGCCTCGATCGAGGAGGGTCCGCAGCCGCACGACGACGAATTCCAGGACGACGACGAATTCGACGATGACGACGAATTCGAGGAGCAGGACGCTGCGGGCTACCGGTCGAACTCCGATGACGACGCCGGCGTGGCGTTCGCCCCCGACGGAAAGCCGGCGACCGCGACCGGCGACCGGACCATGCTCGTCGCGCCCCCACGGCGGCGGTGGCACCGCCGGTGGGCGTTCGGGCTGGCTCTCGTCGTACTCGTCGGAGTCGGCCTGACGGGTTCCTACCTCTGGGCGAGCACCAAGTACTACGTCGGCGACAACGAAGACCAGGTCGCGGTCTTCAAGGGCGTCAACGGATCACTGCTCGGCTGGAAGTTCGCCTCGGTGCAGGAGAACTCGTGCGCGGCTGCGGCGACGCCCTGCACCCCACTGAAGATCACCGACCTGGTGCAGTCGGCGCGTGACCAGGTCGCGGCCGGCATCCCGGTCGGCACCCTGACCGACGCGAGGGCCGTGATGACGCGGCTCACGTCCGAACTGCTGCCGCCGTGCCCGACGAACGCCGGCGGCGTCACCGGAACGGCCAGTTCCGGTGCTGCCAGTTCCAGCGCGACCAGTTCCGGCGCAGGCAGTTCAGGTGGGGTGAGCTCGGGGCCGGCACCATCCTCCGGTGGAGCGCTGCCGAGCAGTGCACCGTCGTTCCCGTCACCGACGTCCCTGCCGCCGACCGCGGCGCCGCCCACCACGTCGTCCAGGGTGACCACCCTCGCCAAGACGACCCCGGCCAGGACCACCGCCGGGAGGACCACGCCGGCCAGGACGACGGTGAAGGTGACTCCCAAGATCCCACCGGCCCGGACCACCCCCGCCCGCACCACCGCGAAGACCACGCCCGCCCGGACCACGCCCGCCCGGACCACCCCCGCCCGGACCACCCCGGCCACCACCGCGCCCCGGACGACCGCACCCCGCACCCTCACCACCATCACGCTGACGCCGCCAACTCCCGTCACGACGACCGTCACCGTCACGGTGGACCAGTCGCCGACGAGCGGATCCGGGACGGCCGACAGCGGGCAGCGTCTCCGCGCGGGCAACCTTCTCACCCTGGTCGCCAGGGCCGCTGCCACCGGCACACCGGCGGCATCCGGAACGGCGGCGTCGAAGCCGGCGGTATCGGGACCGGTGGTGTCCGGCGCCGTGACGATCGGCCCGGTGACCAGGGCGGGCGCCCCCGGCGCCACCCCGACGGTGACCGTCTTCACCACGGTGACCAACACGGCGCCGGCCAGCAGCGGGTCGAGTTCGACCGGTGCCCCGCTGGTCAGCCCGGTCGCGCAACCGGGCATCACCTGTCGGCTGGTCTCGTGAGCCGCTCCACCGCTCCACCCGCCGTCTCACCCCCAGCGGGCGCAACGTCCGGGGACACCGCGCCGGGACGGGGCCGACGGACCGGTCGCAGCGCCGAACTCTGGATGCTGATCTTCGCCGCCGTCATCGTCACGGCCGCGTTGGTGATCGTCGAACTGAACCAGGGCAAGGGCCTGACCTTCCACCTCGCCTACTACGGCGGCGGCTACCTCTTGGCGCTGACCTTCGCGCACCTGATGATCCGGAAGTTCGCCCCCTATGCCGACCCGGTGCTGCTGCCGCTGGTTGCGCTGCTCAACGGCGTCGGCCTGGTGATGATCTACCGGCTGGACCTGGCGGCTGCGGTGAAGGCGGCGGCCGCTGGCCAGGAAGCGCCGACGGCGCAGGCCCCGGCCCAGTTGCTGTGGACGGGCGTCGCGTTGCTGCTCTTCCTGGGCGTGCTGGTGATCATCCGCGACCACACCGTGCTGGCGAAGTACTCGTACACGCTGCTGCTGCTGGGGCTGGTGTTCCTGGCCCTGCCGGGGGTGCTGCCGGCGAAGTACTCGGCCGTCAACGGCGCCCAGATCTGGATCAAGATCCCGCACCTGTTCTCCATCCAGCCCAGCGAGTTCGCCAAGATCGCCCTGATGATCTTCACCGCCGCCTTCCTCGCCTCCAAGCAGAACCTGCTGGCCAACGCGGGCAAGAAAATCTTCGGATTGGTCCTGCCGCGCGCCCGCGACCTCGGGCCGCTGCTGCTCGCCCTGCTGATCTGTCTCGCCGTGCTGGTCCGCGGCAACGACCTCGGCACTTCCCTGCTCATCTTCGGTGTGCTGCTGATGATGATCTACGTGGCGACGTCGAGGGTGTCGTGGCTGCTCATCGGTCTGATCGGCTTCTCCGGTGGCGCGTTCGTCGCGTACAAGCTGTTCGCCCACGTCCGGGTGCGGGTGGACATCTGGCTGCACCCGTTCGCCGACCCGCAGAACACCGGGTACCAGCTGGTGCAGTCGCTCTTCGGGCTCGGTACCGGCGGCATCTTCGGCACCGGGCTCGGCAACGGCCGGCCGGACCTCGTGCCGTTCGCCTCCACCGACTTCATCTCGGCCGCCCTCGGAGAGGAACTCGGCCTGGTCGGGCTGTCGGCCATCCTGGTCTGCTACCTGCTGATCGGCGGCCGCGGTCTGCGGGCGGCGATCGCGGTCAAGGACCGCTTCGGGTCGCTGCTGGCCGGCGGGCTCTCGTTCTGCCTGGTGTTCCAGATGTTCATCGTGGTCGGCGGCGTCACCCGGCTCATCCCGCTGACCGGCCTGACCACGCCGTTCCTGTCCTACGGAGGCTCCTCCCTGCTGGCGAACTACATCATCCTGGCGCTCCTGATCCGGATCTCGGACTCGTCCCGTCGCCCGCCGGCGCCCCGGCCCGTCAAGAAGACGCCACTGCTGGAGGCGAAGACCGAGATGGTCCCCGTCGCCAAGGCCGACGCGTGATCAACCAGGTCAGCCGATGAAACGACCCCTGCGCCGGGTCGGCACCGCGATCACCGTGCTGATCCTGTTGCTGCTGGCCAACATCACCTACATCCAGGTGGTCAAGGCCTCCGCCTACCGCGCCGATCCGAACAACAAGCGCACCGCGCAGGAGGAGTTCCGGCAGCCCCGCGGCCAGATCACCACGGCCAAGGGCACGGTGCTGGCCCAATCCGTCCCTAGCAACGACAGCTTCAAGTACCAGCGCAAGTACCCACTCGGGGCGACCTACGGGGCCGTCACCGGCTACTTCTCCTCGTTGTACGGCACCGGCACCTCCGGGATCGAGCACAGTGAGAACTCGATCCTCTCCGGCGACGACCAGAACCTGATCGGCGACCGCTTCTCCGACCTCATCACCGGGCGGGACCCGCGCGGCGGCAACGTCCAGCTGACGATCGTCGACGCCGTGCAACAGGCGGCCTACAACGGTCTGACCAACAAGAAGTTCATCGGCGCCGTCGTCGCCATCAAACCGAGCACCGGCGCGATCCTGGCCCTGGCCACCTCGCCCGCGTACGACCCGACCCCGCTGGCCAGCCACTCCGAGGCCGTGCAGCGGGCCGAGTCGGCACGGATCAACTCCGTGACGCCGTCGGTCCGCCTGAATCGAGCAACCGGGACGGTGTATCCCCCGGGCTCCACCTTCAAGCTCGTCGTCTCCGGCGCCGCACTGCAGAACGGCTACACCCCGCTGTCCAACGTCACCGGGGTCGCCAAGATGGCGCTCCCCGGCACCGGCGGCGCGACCCTCTCCAATTTCGAGGGCGAGACCTGCGGTGCCGGCGGCGGTGCCGACGTCACGCTGACCGAAGCCCTCGCGCACTCCTGCAACACCGCATTCGCGACGGTCGGGATCGCCCTCGGTGGCGACCGGATCCGTGCTCAGGCAACAGCTCTCGGTATCGACCCGGCCGGGTCCGACATCGGGTTGCCGGTCGTCGGGTCCAGGGTCGGTCCGATGACGGACTCGGCAGCTGTCGCCCAGAGCAGCATCGGTCAGCGTGACGTCGCGCTGACGCCGCTGGCCGACGCGGTCATCACGGCGACCATCGCCAACCAGGGCAAACGGATGGCGCCGTACCTGGTGGACAAGACGACCAAACCCGACCTCTCGCTGATCGCCCAGACCCAGCCGACGACGGTCAACCAGGCCATGCCGACCGCCGTGGCCAACCAGATCCGCGACATGATGGTCCAGTCGGAGAAGGACTCCACCGGTGGAAACCCGTTCCAGGGCATCGTGATCGCCTCCAAGACCGGCACCGCCGAGCACGGTACCGACCCCAAGAACACGCCGCCGGACTGCTGGTACGTCGCCTTCGCACCGGCGCAGAATCCCCAGGTGGCGGTAGCCGTCCTGGTCGAGAACGGCGGCGACCTCGGCCTCAAGGCCACCGGCGGCGCTGTCGCCGGTCCGATCGGGCGCGCCGTGATCAGCGCTGCTCTTACTGGATCATGAAGACCTGATGGCGCTGACCCCCGGGCTCCTGCTCTCCGACCGCTACCGGCTGACCCACCGCATCGCGGTCGGCGGCATGGGTGAGGTCTGGGGCGCCGACGACACCCGTCTGGCGCGGAGCGTCGCAGTCAAGATCCTCAAGTCGGAGCTGACGAGCGACCCCGAGTTCGTCGACCGCTTCCGCGCCGAGGCGCGGATCACCGCCTCGCTCAACCACTCCGGCATCGCCGCCGTCTACGACTACGGCGAGGTCGCCTCCATCGCCGGCGGGCCGCGGGACACTGCGTTCCTGGTGATGGAACTCGTGACGGGGGAACCACTCTCGGCCGTGCTGGCCCGGACGCCCCGGCTCTCCGTTCCCCGCGTCCTCGACGTGGTGGAGCAGTCGGGCCGGGCCCTGCAGGTCGCCCACGCCCGGGCGCTCGTGCACCGGGACATCAAGCCCGGCAACATCCTGATCACCCCCACCGGCCAGGTGAAGATCACCGACTTCGGCATCGCCAAGGTCGCGCACCAGGTCCCGGTGACCAGGGGCGGCATGGTGATGGGCACCGCGCAGTACCTCTCGCCGGAACAGGCCGCCGGCAGCAAGTCCTTCCCGCCGTCCGACGTCTACGCACTCGGTGTGGTCGCGTACGAGTGCCTGGCCGGCGTCCGGCCGTTCAACGGCGAGAACCCGATCGCCGTGGCGATGGCCCATGTCCGTGACGAGCCGCCGCCGCTGCCTCCGGACATCCCGCCGCCGGTGGCCGCATTGGTGATGCGGATGCTGGCCAAGGATCCGGCCCGCCGTTTCCCCGACGGAGCCTCCGTGGCCCGTGCGGTCGCGGCGGTACGCGGCGGAGGGCGGCCCGGCTTCCCGATCCCACCGGCCGGCCCGTTCCCGTCGGGTGCGATCAACACCGGCACCGGCGGTATGGCCGGTATGACGGCGGCCGGTCAGCTCCGGCCAGCCGGATCACCCAGTACCGGTACGGGAGCGCCGAGGTCCGCGGCGAGTGGCGCGGTCGCCGGCTACGCACCCCCCACCTACGCTCCGCCGGTGCGGGCGATGGCTCCGGTTCCGCTCCGTGCACCGGCCGCCTACCCGCCACCGGTCAACCGGCGGACGGGCCTCGCGATCCTGGTGGCCGTGCTGGTGCTGGTGCTCGTCGGAGTGGTCTCGCTGATCATCCTGACCCGCACCGGTACGCCCGGGAGCCTGGAAACTTCGAGCGCCGAGGCAACTCATGCGGCGCCGGTGCGTCCTGCCACTGGTATGCCGGTCAGGTATGCCCGCTCGGCCGTGCCGTCAGGCACCGCAGAGGCGTGTCCGGATGGGACAATGCGCAAGGCGCCGGACGACCCGTTCGCGGGTTGCCGACTACACGATGACGAAGGACGGCGATGACGGGACATCTGTTCGGCGACCGGTACCAGGTCGGCGACACCCTCGGCTTCGGCGGTATGTCGGAGGTCCACCGCGGGCGCGACCTCCGGCTCGGCCGGGACGTGGCGATCAAGGTGCTCCGCGCCGATCTGGCCCGCGACCCGTCCTTCCAGACCCGGTTCCGGCGCGAGGCGCAGAACGCCGCCTCCCTGAACCACCCGGCCATCGTCGCCGTCTACGACACCGGCGAGACACCCGGCGAGACCGGCACGATTCCGTACATCGTCATGGAGTACGTCGACGGCGAGACCCTCCGCGACCTGCTCAAGCGCGAGGGATCGTTGGTTCCCAAGCGCGCCATGGAGATCATGGCCGACGTCTGTGCCGCCCTCGACTTCTCCCACCGCCACGGCATCGTGCACCGCGACATCAAGCCGGCCAACGTGATGCTGACCAGGGCCGGCGCCGTCAAGGTGATGGACTTCGGCATCGCCAGGGCCGTCGCCGACGGCCAGGCCACCATGACGGCCACCGCCGCGGTGATCGGCACTGCGCAGTACCTCTCCCCCGAGCAGGCGCGCGGCGAGGCCGTCGACGCCCGCTCCGACGTCTACGCCACCGGCTGCGTGCTGTTCGAGCTGCTGGTCGGCGCTCCGCCGTTCACCGGCGACTCGCCCGTCGCGGTCGCCTACCAGCACGTCCGCGAAGACCCGAAGGCGCCCAGCGAGGTCAAGCCGGGGCTTCCGCGCGAACTCGACTCGATCGTGCTCAAGGCGCTCAACAAGAACCCGCTGAACCGCTACCAGACGGCCGCCGAGATGCGGTCCGACCTGGTCAGAGCACTGTCCGGCCAGGCAGTGCTCGCCACGCCGTTGCTGTCCGACGACGAGCGCACCCAGCTGATGAGAGCCACCCCCGAGCGCGTCGGCGTCGGGGTCGTCCCCGGTCCCTCGCTGCTCGCCCCGCCCCGTCGTCCGCTTGCGGACGAGATGTGGGAGGAGGAGGAGCCGAACCGGACCAAGCGGGTCTGGGGCTTCGTCGGCATCGGGGCACTCTGCCTCGCCCTGCTCGCCGGCGCCATCTTCCTGACGCTCAAGGTCACCTCGACACCGCCGAAGACGCCCCAGGTCGCCACCCCGTCGGTGGAGAACCTGTCACTGGCCAGTGCGCGGAAGGCTCTCACCGACGCCGGGCTGATGGTGGGAACCACCACCAGCATCGAGTCCACCACGGTGCCCAGTGGCAGCGTCATCAGCCAGCGGCCGAGCAAGGGCACGCCCATCGATGTCGGCAAGCCGGTCGACCTCGAGGTCAGCAAAGGCGTCCTGACGGTGATCGTGCCGAACCTGGCCACGCTCGGTCCGGATCCGGCCAAGGCGCAACTCATGAGGCTCGGGCTCATTCTCAAGACGTCGCCGGCCGTCTCGACGGACGCCCAGAAGAACACCGTCATCGGTCAGAGCCCGAAAGCCGGTACCTCGGTGCGGCCGGGCACCTCGGTCAGCGTGCAGGTCGGCAGCGGCCCCACCTTCACGAAGGTGCCCACCAACCTCGTCGGTATGTCCTACGAGCAGGCCGTGGCAGCCTTGAAGGAGGCAAAGCTGCAGGCCACCCAGCAGATCATCAAGGGGACCGAACCCAAGGACCAGGTGCTCAAACTGGTCGGGGTCGCACCGGGGGCCGTCTTGCAGGCGGGTACGCCGGTCGCGCTCGCCACCTCGGACAACAGCCTGTTCAGCATGCAGAACCTGGCCAATCTCAGTCCCGATGACGCAGTGAGCGCCTTGCAGGCGGCTGGCTGGGGCGGCAAGTCGACCGCAGACTTCCAGGTCTACGACGTCCAATCCGTCGACTTCACAGTGATTGGCAAGATCGCCGGCAGTCCGCAGCAGGTGCCGAATGTCGGGACCGGCGGTACCACCGAACGTCCTGGTCAGGACCCGGCCGCCGGGGCCGTCATCGACAAGAACGCCCGCATCAGCCTGGTTGTGTACACCAAGAAGACGATCATCCTGCCGTCGTTCACGCCGGGGGTCACCACCACCGACCAGATCAGCGCAGCCTTCTCGGGGCTGAGCGCCTCGAGCGTAAAGCTCGTCCTGAAGACACCGGCCACGCCGCCAGCGGTGCCGTTCACCTTCATCTCCATGGATCCCGGGTACACCGGCGGGCCCATCGACTTCGACACGCCGATCACCGTCGTCGCCTGGGGCGCAGCGCCACCACCGCCGTCCACCCCGAAGACCACCCCGACGACACCCACGGCGCCCACCACACCCACCAGTTCGAGCGCACCGACCACGCCCACCGCGCCGACCACACCCACTGCGCCGACCACACCCACTGCGCCGACAACGCCAACCGCGCCCGCACCAGGAGGCTGACCCGCCGGTCAGGGCGCTGACCCGCCGGTCAGGGCGCTGACTTCACAGCGCCTTGACAGGCATTCACCCGCAGGGCCCAAGACGCGCTCAGATGTTCCACACGCGGGAGGGCGAACGTAGACCCCATGAGCGAGCAGGACTTCCCCAAGGCGCAGCAGCCCGGCAACGACGACACGGCCGGCAACCAACCCATCGAGTCGGGCCAGCACGAGAGCGAGACCCCGGCCGAGCAGACCTACCCGCGGGCGGGCTACCAGACCGGCGAATATCGTCAGGTGGTGACTCCCTCGCCCATCGACCGGGACCCGGTCGACAGCCAGCCGGTCGACAGCCAGCCGGCGGACAGCCAGCCGGCGGACAGCCGACCCGTCGACAGCGAGCCGAGCACCGGCCCGTTGCACACCGCCCAGCCGGTGTGGCAGCCCCGCCCGAGTGGTGCGCTGTCGGCCGAAGCCTGGTCCGCCCCGGCGTCCCCCTCCGCCACGTCCGCCTACCCGGGCGCCGGCGGATACGGCACCGGAAGCTACCCGGTGGACCCGTCGGGCATCTCCCAGCCGACCGGCCAGACCGGCCAGCACCAGACCGGCCAGCACCAGATCGGCCCGGGCCAGACCGGTCAGCAGTCGTCCGCCCCGAACGTCTGGGCGGCCCCGGGCAGCCCGTCGGCGATGGCCTCGAGCCCCACTCAGTACGCCGGATACGGACAGGGCTATGCGGGATACGGGCAGTCCGCCGGACCGACCTATGGGGCTCCAGCCGGCGGATCGGGCTCGCTCGCCACTGGTCTGCCCGTCGCCGGCAGTAGCACCGACACCCTGCCGCGCAAGCGACGCAAGTCCCCTGCACTCCTGGCTGCCGCAGTCGTCGTCCTGCTCGCAACCGCCTTCGGCGCCGGATACCTCGGCTCGCAGGTCGGCAGCAAGACCCTCACCGCCGACAGCTCGCTGAACCAGCAGGCCACCTCCCCGGTCGTCTCCGACACCCAGCCGGTGGTGTCCGGCAGCGTCGAGGCCGTCGCCGCGAAGCTCCTGCCCTCGGTGGTGTCGATCCTGTCGATCTCCTCCTCGGAGGAGGCGGAGGGCTCTGGCATCATCCTGTCGAAGGACGGCCTGGTCCTGACCAACAACCACGTCATCGCCGGTGCCACCGAGCTGACGGTGAAGTTCAACGACGGCACCACCGCGTCGGCGAAGGTGGTCGGGGCCGACGCCACCGACGATCTGGCGGTGATCAAGGTTTCCGGTGTCTCAGGCCTGACGGTCGCCACCCTCGGATCGTCGGCCAACGTGAAGGTCGGCGAGCAGGTCGTCGCGGTCGGATCGCCCCTCGGACTCTCCGCCACTGTCACCTCCGGCATCGTCTCGGCCCTGAACCGGCCGGTCCGCACGGCGGCCGAGCAGAGCCAGACCCAGACCCAGTCCTCGACCACCGCCCAGGACACGGTCCTGAACGCCATCCAGACCGACGCCGCGATCAACCCCGGCAACTCCGGTGGCGCCCTCGTCAACATGACCGGCGCCGTCATCGGGATCAACTCGGCCATCGCGTCGCTGTCCAGCGGGAGCTCCCAGTCCGGCTCGATCGGCGTCGGCTTCGCCATCCCGATCGACCAGGCCCACCGGATCGCGCAGGAGATCATCAACACCGGCCACGCCAATCACGCGGTGCTCGGCGCGTCGGTCGAGGACGCCCCGGACGGCAACACGGCCAACTCCGCCGCGGCGGCCCAGGCCGGACTGAGTGTCGGCGCGAAGATCGCCCAGGTCACCAACGGCGGGGGCGCCGCGGCCGCAGGACTCGCGACCGGCGACGTCATCACCAAGGTCGGCAATACGGTGGTCGGTTCGGCCGACGCGTTGATCGCGACCATCCGGTCGACCGAGCCGAGCAGCAAGGTGACCATCACCTACACCCGCGGGTCGGACACCAAGACGGCCAGCGTCACCCTCGGCACGGCGGTCTCCAACTGAGCCGAGTAGTCACAGCAGAAGGGCCCCGACCATTGGTCGGGGCCCTTCTGTCTGCCCAGAACCGTTGCAGTCGAGCGGCTTTCAGCCGGCCAGCACGCGCAGTCTCTCGACGTCCTCCTCGAGTGGCGGGACCAGCCGACGGGCGTCGTCGTCGCCGCAGAGCGCCAGCCAGTTCGCCAGGATCCGGTGACCCCCCTGCGTCAGCACCGACTCCGGGTGGAACTGCACACCCTCGATCGCGTACTCGCGGTGCCGCAGGCCCATGATGACGCCGCCCTCGGTCCAGGCGGTGACCTCCAGCGCATCAGGGACGGTGCTCTCGACGACGGCCAGCGAGTGGTAGCGGGTGGCGGTGAACGGCTGGGGGAGATCGGCCAGCACACCCCGCCCGTCATGCATGACGGTGGAGGTGCGTCCATGCAGGAGTTCCTCCGCCCGGTCGACGACGCCGCCGAAGACCTCGGCGATCGCCTGGTGCCCGAGGCAGACCCCCAGTACGGGAACACGGCCGGCGCACCAGCGCACCATCTCCTCGGTGATGCCGGCATCGGCCGGGACACCGGGACCGGGCGAGAGCAGCACGCCGTGGACGTCCAGCGCCTCCACCTCGTCGGTGCCCACCTCGTCGTTCCGGCGGACGATGCACTCCGCGCCGAGCTGCTGGAGGTACTGGACGAGGTTGAAGACGAACGAGTCGTAATTGTCCACGACGAGAATCCGGGTCACGGTGTTAGTTTGGCAGATCCCCGGCAGGAGGTGCCCCGATGGATCCGCGCGCACGACGGACCCGCGACATGGTCATGGACAAGGCACGCCTGCTGCTGGCCGAACGGGGCGTCGACGGCCTGACCTTCTCGAGTGTCGGCAAGGCTGCAGGCGTCTCCCGGCAGACTCTCTACCGGCACTGGGCGACCCGCGAGCAGCTGATCAACGACGTGGCCGTCACGATCAACGACCTCGGCTCCGCCCCGACGCCCAACGGCTCCGCGGAGTCGCACCTGCGGGCGTTCCTGATGAGCATGCGCGACCTCGCCCAGGCGCCCGCCATGGAGAGTGCCGGGACCCAGCTGGTGGCCAACGCGGCGAGTGATGCCGACAGCGCCGGCGTCCTCCGTGACGTGATGGACGACCGCATCGCGGTGCTGTCCACGGGCTGGGGACCGGTCGGGGACGACGAGTACGCCCTGATGGTCGGGCCTCTGATGTTCCGGATGCTCGTGCTGCGCGGCACCGTCACCGACGAGTTCATCGACACCATCGTGGCCGAGGCCATGATGCGGCGCGTGCCGACGCCCGGCGGCCAATCACTCCTGCCGGTTCAGCCCGTCGTCACGTGATCGAACGGCAGGTACGGCTCGAGCCAGGGGAAGATCACGAAGAACAGCAGCGCGACCACCGCGAGGAACAGGATCAGCACCTCGAGCAGTTTGACCGAGACCGATCCCGGCAGATGACGCCAGATCCAGGTGTACACGCGGCTCAGCTCTCGTTCAGTTCGGGCGGGGTACCGGCCGACTTCGGGTAGGTCTTGACCAGGACGCCGTGGATGATCATCCGCTGTGCGTCGGAGAACTGCGGGTGGCAGGTGGTCAGCGTGATGAGGCGTTCGGCACCGGCCGGGACGCTCGTCGACTCGACGTGCGGGACCGGGAGGACCTGGGCGTAGTCCGACGGCACGGTGATCTCCCGTCCGAAGGTCTGGGCGTAGGCGCCGGCCTGGGGCGCGACCCCCGTGCAGTGGGCGCGCTGGGTGGTGGTCCAGTTCGCCGCCTCGCCCTGCATCGGCAGCACACGGTAGACGTACCAGCTGGTCTCGGTCTCTATCACCATCGCGTCACACGAGTTCAACAGACCGAGCTCGTTGAACGGCGAGCCCTTGGAGACCCGGTGGCCTGCCACCGAGAAGTTGCCGGGCTCGCCGGGGTACTGGGTGTTCGAGTAGTGGCCGGGCCCGGTGTAGAGGTCCTCGGTCGAGGTGCCCTCGATGATGGTGAAGACGTAGTCGGGCCCGAAACTGGGCACGTAGATCTTCGCGAAGCCCTGACCGTCCGGATGGGCGAAGTTCGCCGTCCGGGTGGACGGGTTGGCCACCACGTTGGGGTCCGTGACGGTGATGACCTTGGTACTGCTGCCGGGCGCGGCACTCGACGTCGCACCGGACGCCGGCGCCGCCGAGAGGAGGGTCGGCGTGCCGGACTGGACCGCGCTGGAGTCGCGTTCCCACTGCTGGTCGAGGGCCGAGGTGGCCTTGTCCTGCTTCTCCTTGCCGAAGAGGTCGGTCACGTAGACCTCGTAGACGACGAAGAGCAGCACCACCACGCCCGCGGTGATCAGCGTCTGTCCGATCCCCCGGGCTGCGGTGCGCACCTTGTCCGCCTTCGGCCGGATCGGTGGTACGTCGGTCATTTCTTCTCCTGATGTGCTGCTGTCAAACGGATCAGACCCGCGTAGGCGGGTAGGTTCGCGTCCTTGACGGGGTCGATCTCGAACCCGAGCTGGAACTTCTGGACATAGGTCTGGAACAACGCGACTCCCGGTTCGGCGTCCAGCGACCTCTCCATCCTGGTCGCGTCACCGATCGCGGTGATGACGAACGGCGGCGAGTAGGTACGGCCCTGCAAGAGGAGGGTGTTGCCGATGCAGCGCACCGCGGAGGTGGTCACCACGCGTTGGTCCATGATCATCATCGCCTCCGCACCGCCCGCCCACATCGCGTTGACGACGGACTGCACGTCCTGTTGGTGCACGACCAGGTCGTCGGGATCGACCCCTGGCGGATAGTTGCCGTCGGAGTTGCGCTGGGCGTCGGACAGCGAGACACGGAGCGCCGGCCCGTGCACGGCGGTCAGGCCGGCGGGCGCACTCAGCCCGTTCGCGGTCTTGCGAGCCGTCGCGACCTGAGGGGACAGGTCAGAGCCTGCAAGCGCATCGATGCTCTGCTGGAGGCCGGCGGCCTTCGCCTCGGCGGTGGCCACCCTGGCACCCGCACCCTGCACGACGACGGAGAGGTCGACCGAACGGTTGCGGATGTCCTCGCCGTGCGAGTAGGACCTGGCGGTACCCATCAGCAGGCCGGCCAGCAGGCAGACCGCGACCGAGCCGACCCGCCACGCAGGGGACGCAAGGGACACGCGGAACGTCCACCCTCCTGCTGTTGCAACTGGTACCCGGCCGCCGGCAAATCAGATCGGTGCCGATTCGGGTGTGGCCGCGGATTCGCGCCGACAACGTAGGCTATAAGCAGAGATGTACGGTCCCGGTTACCCGATGTGAGCAGCGAGGAACGACGTGCCCAAGTCCAAGGTCCGCAAGAAGGTCGCCGTGTCGACGGCCAATTCGTCGGCGCAGGCGAACACCAATTCCTTCACCACGACCAGGGTCAAGGTGTCCGGTCCATCGGGGCCGATCTACATCGGGATCATGCTTGGCCTGATGGTGCTGGGGCTCCTGTGGCTGGTGGTGTTCTACCTCTGGGGCAAGGACATCCCGTTCATGGACTCCCTCGGCAACTGGAACTTCGCGGTCGGCTTCGCGTTGATGATCGGCGGCCTGCTGATGACCATGCGGTGGCGCTGATCTGCGGCGATGCTCCCTCATCGTTGGGCTGTCGTTCATCGGTCGTTCAGTCCGATGACGTCGGCCGGACACCGAACGACAAGCTTGTGATTCATCCCCAATGTGGACAACCGCTGTGAACAACTCTTCTGGGAGCGGCTCTTTCGGGAGCAACCTCCAGGTGTGGGGCGTCCGCTCGCTGATCCCCGCCATCGGTGGGTTGCTGTGCCTGGCGTTCGCCGGCTGGCTGATCGTCGCCGGCTCCCCCGAGGACCGGCTGGTCGCCGGCGCCGGTGTCTGCGTCAGCGCGATCGCCTCGGCCATCCTGCTGACGATGCGGCAACGGCTGATCGCCGATGACGACGGCTTCACCCTGCGCGGCCCGGTCGGCGCCCGTCACGTCACCTGGGGCCAGGTGGTGGCGATCAGCTCCCCGACCCGGCGACGGCGAGGTCTCGCATCCACCTCCGTCGAGCTCGATCTCGACGACGACGGCCTGATCGTTCTGGGCAAGACGGAGTTGGGCGCCGACCCGGTCGATGTCGCACAAGACCTACGCCAGTGGTGGACCGCCGGCCGTTGAGCCGCACGGACCCGACACCGCTCAGGTGCAGTCGACGAAGTATCCCGCAGGGTCGATCCCGCAGTAATGGGTCAGTTGGGTGTCACGGACGATCACGACCAAGACGATCAGGACAAACACCAGGACTACTGTTCCGACCTGGATCTGCGTGCGTCTCGACTGCGGCGCATAGACGAACGCTGCCGTCACCACAGCTCCGACGACGAGTCCACCGATGTGGCCCTGCCAGGAGATACCACTGACTTGAAAACTGAGAAACAGATTGAGCGCCAACACGAACAGCAGCTGGCGCATGTCGTACTTGAATCGTTTGAACGCAACAGCCAGCCCACCGAGCACACCGAAGATTGCTCCCGAGGCGCCGGCGACCGGAGCGAACTGTTCCGACAGAAGCATCACGGCTGCAGCCCCGCCCAGAAGGGACAGCAGGTAGACCGCCAGGAAGCGACTACGACCCAGAATCCGTTCCAGCCCGACGCCGACGAAGTACAGCGACAGCATGTTGAGCCCGATGTGGATCACCGACAGGTGCAGGAACCCGCTGCTCAGCAATCTCCACCACTGGCCACCAGCGACCACGGCCGGAACAAGGCTTCCATCGCGAAAGACGACGGAGCCGGTCATGTCGACACCAGACTTCGCCTGGATCGCGGTGATCAGGAAGACCAGGACGTTGAGACCGATCAGCACGAAGGTCACGATCGGACGCTGGCCGACGGGCGCACCGGTGACGGTCCGGACGCTGCGTTGGGCGGCCTGGCCCTCGGCAACGCAGGCGCGGCAATGGAAACCGACACTCGCCTGGGTCAGGCACTCCGGGCAGGCCGGGCGCCCACATCGCGTGCAATGCAGTCCGGTGGCGCGATCCGGATGGAACGCACACATCTCCTGCCGGGGCTGGCCCGAGTACTGCCCCGGCTGGACCGGATAGCTCGGCCCGGGATACCCCGGCTGGCCGGGACCCGACTGGGGGTCCTGGCCGGCCGGGGGCATGGGGGTCGTCATCTGGTCACGCTGCTCATGTGGTCGTACCGTTCATCTGGTCGTACCTGGTACCGACAAGGCCTCAGGCCTGGTCTGCGCCTTCGACCGTGATCGAGTTGATCACGACGTCCTCGGACGGGCGGTCGAAGCGGTCGGTGGCGGTGGTGCCGATGGCGTCCACGACCGCGCGGGACTCCGCGTCGGCCACCTCGCCGAAGATGGTGTGCTTGTTGTTGAGGTGCGGCGTCTTGCCCAGGGTGATGAAGAACTGCGATCCGTTGGTGCCAGGACCGGCGTTCGCCATGGCCAGCAGGTACGGCTTGCTGAAACCGAGGCCCGAGAAGAACTCGTCGCCGAAGGTGTAGCCGGGGCCCCCGCGGCCGGTGCCCGTCGGGTCGCCGCCCTGGATCATGAATCCTGGAATGACGCGGTGGAAGATCGCCGAATCGTAGAACGGTCCCGTGTCGGTGCCGGTGGCGTTCTTGCCGGTGTACTTACCGGTCCCGTCGGCCAGACCGACGAAGTTGGCCACCGTCTTCGGGGCCTCCGTCGGCAGTAGCTGGATCCGGATGTCGCCACGGTTGGTGTGCAGGGTTGCGTAGAGGTCAGTCACGGTCCCCATCCTGCCACGGCCTATCGACGCTGCTGGTGCTGGACCGCGTGCACACGAGCCGGACTGTGGACGACCCATCCGCACGCTCCTGACGATCGTGGACCATCGCGTCGACCTACCACGCGAATCGGCCACTCGCGGCCCTGGTCAGCCCTGTGCGCCGCCGCAGTAGTCGGGGGTCGGGCCGGTTTCCAGCTTCAGCGCGTAGATCGCGCAGACCGCCATCACCCTGGCCTTGATCGAGGGGCTCTCGTTCTCGGTGGCCACCACCGCGATGTTCCCCTTGGACACCGCGTAGGTCGACCCCGCCGACGAGTCCTGCGTCATCTGGCCGGGGGTCGTCATCGAACCGCCGTTCCAGCCGGCCGGCTGCGAGGCCGGTTGGGAGCCGGCCACCGGGACGTGCTGGTCCACCGCGGCGATCGCCTGCTGCGGGGTCGCCGCCCGGATGATCCGGACGCTGCCCATCAGGCCGCCGTCGGACCGATAGAAGACGCACATCGGATGCGGCTGGAGATCGACGATCTGCGTCTGGCCGTGATGCTGCCCGGTGATGTCGGAGACGACGTCGGCGTCCAGGTACGGGCAGTCACCAACCACCGCGGCCGGGTCGGTGGTGGCCTTCGGGGCGCTGGCGACTACCGTTATCCCCGGCTGCGTCTTCGTGACCGTCGAGGTGACGGCGCTGGGGGTGGTGAACTCGGGGTCGGAGGTGCTGGCCGCGGCGGTGCTCGGCGGGGTGGTGCGCGCGGAACTGGTGAGCGCGGAACTGGTGAGCGCAATGGTGGGGTTCGGTGAGCCAGTCGATGCCGCGCCGGCAGGAGTCGCTGATACGGTCCCCGGTGCGGGGGCGGCGGTCGACGCCGAGGTGCAGCCGGTCAGGAGCGCCGTCAGGACAAGACCCGTCGCCACCAGACCCATCGCCACCAGGCCAGAGCCGGAACGGTCACGGGCAGAACTCCGATCGGACATCACCGGACGACGCTAACCGGCTCCTCATGAGCTCCCCGTGTGGGCCGATGTCCAGCCGGTAACATTGGGAGGTGTTCGGCGGGTCAATGGGTCCGCCCCCGATGGTCAGGAGTTCTCCGTGGTGGTGACGCAGCGCCGCAACACTTCTCAGCGCGCGATCATCACGCAGCTGCTGGCCGGGACCGACGAGTTCGTCTCTGCCCAGCATCTCCACGCCGCTCTCCGCACCTCCGGTTCGACGGTCGGGCTGGCCACCGTCTATCGCGCGCTGCAGGAGATGGCAACGGGGGGCGACCTCGACGTCGTCCGCAACGAGACCGGCGAGGTGCTCTACCGCCAGTGCGAGCAGCCCTCGCACCACCACCACCTGGTGTGCCGGACCTGTGGCCTGACCCAGGAGGTCGCCGCCCCCGGCGTGGAGAAGTGGGCAAGGGCCGTCGCCGAGCAGTACGGGTACGTGGACCTCGATCATCAGGTCGAACTCTTCGGCGTCTGCGCCGGCTGCGCCGCCAAGCGCGCCTGAAAGCTTCCCCTTGGAGCAGGCGTCAGGATCACGTAAGACCTCCCGGCCGCAATAACGGCCACCGGGCGCTGACACTGGAGCAACATCCCCCAGGAGGCGCTCCATGCTGTTGCTGATCGCGATCGGCCTGCTCGCTGGTGTGATCACGGGCGTCTCGCCGTGCGTCCTGCCGGTGCTTCCGGTGCTGTTCTTCGCCGGCGGCAGCACGCAGGTCGAACCGGGCCGGAAGCGAGCCGGCCTGCGGCGTTCCGCCCTCGTCATCGCCGGGGTGGTGGTCAGCTTCTCCGTGCTCACCCTGCTCGGCACGACGATCCTGCGCGCAGTGGGCCTTCCCCTGGACTTCCTGCGGTGGGCCGGACTGGTGGTCCTGGTGCTCGTCGGCCTCGGACTGATCTTCCCGCGGCTGGAGGATCGGCTCCAGCGCCCGTTCCGGAATCTGCCGAAAGCGTTCAGCCGCAACGACTCCCGCCGAGGCAGTGGGTTCGTCCTCGGACTGGCCGTCGGTACCTTGTACGTGCCGTGCGCAGGACCGGTGCTCGCGGCGATCAGCATCGCCGGTTCCAGCGGGCAGATCAGCGGCGGCATCGCCGCGCTGACGATCGCCTTCTCCGTCGGCGTCGCCATTCCGCTCTTCGCATTCGCGATGGCCGGTGCCGGGATCTCGCAGCGGCTGGCTGCCTTCCGCCGCCGCAGCCGAAACTTCCGTGTCGCGGGCGGCACGGTGATGGTGCTGCTCGCCGTCGCACTGACCTTCGACCTGACCGATGGTCTGCAGCGCATCGTCCCCGCGTACACCCAGGCCCTGCAGGACGAGGTGGAGAACAATCCGGCGGCGCAGCAGGCCCTGGCCGGGTTGACGGCCCGGACGCCGACCTTGGCGGCGACACCCGCGCCGGCGCCCGCGACCCGGACCGCATCCACGCAGCCGCCCGCGAGCGGGACCGCACCCACGCAGGCGCCCGCCAGCGGGGCCGCACCCTCGCGGGCAGCCCGGGCGTCCGGACCGGTCGTCACCTGCGTGTCGCACGCGACCACCCTGGCCAACTGCGGCAGGGCGCCGCAGTTCACCGGGATCTCGACCTGGCTGAACACCCCGCAGGACAGGCCCGTCACGCTCGCGTCCATGTCGGGTCATGTCGTGCTGGTCAACTTCTGGACGTTCTCCTGCATCAACTGCCAGCGGGCGCTGCCGTATGTCAAGGCCTGGTACGCCCGGTATCACGCGAGCGGCCTCGACATCGTCGGCATCCACACCCCGGAGTTCTCCTACGAGCACGAGCTGGGCAACGTCCGGGATGCGGTCGGGAGCGACGGGGTGCTCTACCCGGTCGGGCTCGACAACAGCAGCGCCACCTGGCGCGCCTACGACAACTCCTACTGGCCGGCCGAATACCTCGTCGACGCGCAGGGTGTGCTGCGTCACGTGGTCTACGGGGAGGGTGGGTACGCGGACAGCGAAGCCCTGATCAGGGCGTTGCTGCGCTCGCAGAACCCGGCGGTGGTGCTGCCGCCACCGACGGACCCCGCGGTCCCGGTCGGCTGAGGCGGGTCGGTCCACACCGACCACACCCACTGCGGGCGATACTGAGGTGCCTTCGACCCGACAGGCGCACCCAGCACCCGGCACGCCCAGCACCCGGAGGACCAGCAGATGACCGAAGCGTTCATGCCGTTGATGCGTCACGGCCTGGACCCGGTCCCCGGGCTGGCCGAACGGCAGGCCACCGCCCCGGTCAGCAAGCTGGAGTTCCCGTTCGGGATCTCCGCCTGGCTGGTGACCGGCTACGACGACGTCCGCGCGGTGATCGGTGACACCCGGTCGTTCAGCAACGACTTCAGCAACGTGGTGGCCAGCACCGGTGGGCAGGCCACGGCCTCCCAGGATCCGGGCGGACTCGGATTCGCCGATCCGCCCAACCACACCCGCCTCCGCAAGGCGTTGACCCCGGAGTTCACCGTCCGTCGGCTGTCCCGGCTGATCCCGCGGATCACCGAGATCGTCGAGGCGCAGCTGGATGTGATGGAGGCCAACGGTTCTCCGGTCGACCTGGTGGAGAACTTCGCGATGCCCATCCCATCGCTCGTCATCTGCGAGCTGCTCGACGTGCCCTATCCGGACCGCGAGGACTTCCAGCGCCTGAGCGGCTCGCGGTTCGACGTCTTCGGCGGTGCGGGCACCGGCCTCGAGGCGATCAGCGAATCCCTCACCTACATGAGCGAGCTCGTCGCCACCCAGCGCAAGAAGCCCGGTGACGGACTCCTGGGCATGCTGATCCGCGAGCACGGCGACGAGATCGACGACCGCGAGTTGGCCGGGCTGGCCGACGGACTGCTGATCGGCGGCCACGAGACGACGGCCAGCATGCTGGCGCTTGGAGCGATCCTGCTGCTGAACCACCCGGACGAGGCCGCGCGCCTGCGCGAGAACGACGACGCAGCCGGCGCCACCGTGGAGGAGATGCTCCGCTACCTCACCGTGGTGCAGGTGGCCTTCCCCCGTTTCGCCCGGAACGACATGGAACTCGGCGGGCAGCAGATCAAGGCCGGCGAGATGGTTCTGTGCTCGTTGTCCGGCGCCAACCGCGATCCCGCCCTCGGCCCGATGATGCAGTCGTTCGACCCCAGCCGTATCTCACCGCACCTCGCCTTCGGGTTCGGCGCCCACCGCTGCGTCGGCGCCGAGCTCGCTCGAATCGAGCTGCGCATCGCCTATCCGGCGTTGTTGCGGCGATTCCCTTCGCTTCGACTGGACGCGCCGATGGACGAGATCTCGTTCCACGAGTACTCCGTCGTGCACGGCGTGCAGGATCTTCCTGTCGCTTGGTAGTCACTCCATAGCAAACGGGTCGCGCTTTACGCCTTCAGAGTGAACCTGTGATCTGGACGTCACCGCTGCAATCCGCTCCACCCACTGCGTCGAATCGACTACGTGTGGACATCGGGAGCCAGCGTGGCCGGGACAAGTTCCCCGGCCGAACCATCGGCTCCCGTTTTGTCCACCTCGAGGCGGTGGACCGGATCGACCTACTCCCCCTCCGCATCCCGCTCGAGTGCGCCACCCCGAAGGGCCTGACGGCAGCTGCCGAATGGTCACGTTCGCACCACGAGGAACAAGTGAAAGGAACGACCGATGGGAGATCCACAACTCTTCGACGGGAAGCCGGTGCTGCAGTTCAGCACTGAAACGAACCGCCGGAGTTTCCTGAAGTACGCCGGCCTGGTAGGCGTCGGAGCAAGCCTGGTTGCCGGAGGCGTCTTCAGCGCTCCGTACGCCGCGGCCAACGCTCCCGCGGTCGCCAAGGGCGATCTGGACATCCTGAACTACGCCCTGACCCTGGAATACCTCGAGTCGGATTTCTACGCGATGGGTGTGTCGTCGGGCTTCCTGTCCGGTCGTGACCTGGACCTGATCACCCCGATCAGCGATCACGAGAAGGCGCACGTCACCGCGCTCACCTCGACGATCAAGTCGCTGGGCAGCACGCCGGTCACCAAGCCGAAGATCACCTACCCGTCCGGCACGTTCGCCAGCAAGGACTCGTTCCTCAAGACCGCGTCCGTGTTCGAGGAGCTGGGCGTCAAGGCCTACCACGGCCAGGTCCCCCTGATCCAGAGCGGCGACGTCCTCGGCGCCGCGGCCTCGATCGCCGGCGTCGAGTCGCGTCACGCGGCCATCATCGCCAGCCTGATCGGTGGGAACCCGTTCCCGCACCACATCGAAGAGCACGTCGACATGGCGACCGTGCTCGCTGCCGTCAAGCCACTGCTCAGCTGAGACCCGGAGGAGAATTCCTATGACAAGAAGTGATTTCGTAAAGGGCCAGCTGAGTGAAGTCTCGGCCCCCCAGGCACTCTCGGCGCTCAACAACCGCTGGGCGCTGGCTTCCGCGGCTGATTTCGCCAACGACGTCGACGTACTGAACTACGCACTGACCCTCGAGTACCTCGAGGCTGCCTTCTACGTGCAGGGCAACAAGGCCAACCTGCTGTCCGGCACCGAGAAGGAATACCTCGCAGCCATCCAGGCCGACGAGGAGTACCACGTCACCGCGATCACGGCCACCATCAAGGCTCTCGGCGGGACCCCCGTCTCTGCACCGGGTGTCGATTTCGGTGGGGCTTTCGACAGCCGCACCAGCTACCTGACGACCAGCCACACCTTCGAGAACGTCGGCGTCGGTGCCTACCTCGGCGCTGCCGGCTTCATCAAGGACAAGGCTGTGCTGCAGGCCGCTGCCGGCATCTTCGGCGTCGAGGCCCGCCACGCGGCGGTCGTCGGCAACCTGCTGGGACTCAAGGCCGAAGGCGGCGTCTACATGGGCGCCTTCGAGACCGGTGTCGCCAAGGCAACGGTTCTCGCCGGTGTCGCACCGTTCATCACCCAGACCGGCGTCACCCCGACCGGCGGTGCCAACACCGGTGGCGGCTCGACGGCCAGGGACGACAAGACCGGCCTGTACGCGGTCGGCGGTGCGGCCCTCCTGGGTGCGGCCGGCGCTGCGGTCTACGCGGCCAAGCACCGCGCAGCGGACGTGTCCGAGTAGCAGTCCAGCAACACGGCACCACAGCAACACGGCAGTCCATGGGCCGCGGCGGGGGATCAACTCTCTCGCCGCGGTCTGTTTTTCTTGCCCGACCCACCCTTCTTGCAGCGCTCCACCTGCATGAGGGGCGAGAGATGAACTCACGACGGACTTCTCGGCCCGGGCTGGTGCTGCGCCGGGCGAAAGTCCAGGCAGCAGCCGAGATCCGGCCCACTACCGCGCCGAGCGCGCAGCCGGACTCAGGCCCGGTACCGTTCCCGACCGATCAGCCCCGGAGGAACGCGAACACACCCTCGGCGAGCGCCGCGGCATAGCGACGCTGCCCGGAGGTGGACTTCATCAACGCCGCCTCCGTGGCATTCCGCATGTTTCCGCACTCGATCAGGATCTTCGGGCGGTCCGATCGGTTGAGACCGGTGAGGTCGTCACGCTTCCAGAGCCCACCGCTGCCCAAGGTGTTGGACGGTGGGAAACCTCCGTCCTCGGCTGCTTTCGCGATGCAGGCCGCCAGCCGCAGTGAAGCTGCCGCGATGGTGGCGCCGGCTGGTGGACGAGTTGCGGTCAGCACGTAGAACCCCTGCACCTCGGGTGGTGCCCCGTCGCCGTGGATGGAGACGACGGCGTCTGCGTCGGCACTGTTCTCGATACCGGCCCGCTTGTCGGTGCACGGCCCGACGCTGGTGTCGTTGGACCTGGTCATCACCACCTTGATTCCCTCGGCCTGCAGCAGCGCCTTCAGGTAGTTCGCGACATGCCAGGTGAACTCGTGCTCGGTATAGCCGTCGTCGGTCTCGGTTCCCGTGGTGTTGCAGGCGTTTCGCTGGCCGTAGCCGCCGTCGATGAGCTGGTTGATGATCTCCGGGTGATCGCCGTTGGCGCCGTTGTGACCAGGATCGATGGCCACCACCTTGCCGGAGAGCCCACCACCGGACGACCGACGGCTCGAACTTGTCGTCGGTGTCGCACTCGTGGAGCTGCTCGTCGTGGACGATGAAGTCTCGCTCGATGTACTTGCCGGAGAAGTACTGCTGGACGTGGAGGTCTCGCTCGGCTCCGAGGTCGTGGAGGCGGTGGTCCGCGAAGTGCTGGTCGAGCTCGGAGGACTCGGCGTGGTGGGCGGTGCTGTCGTGCTGGGAGGCGCCGCGGTCCGGCTCACCGGCGTCAGCGACAGCGGGGTCCTGGTCGACGGCGCGGAGCTGCTGCCGGCTCCCGAACCGGTGAGTCCCGGAACGGTGACGGGTGCACGGGTGACCGTCGGCACACCCCCCGCGGTGGTCCCCGTCCCGGTGCCCGAGGTGACGGCGGGAGACGGGGCGGACGAGGTCACCGCCTTCCCGCAGGCTGCCAGCAGCAGCACGGTCATGCCCTGACCAGCAACGATCAGGGCCGTTCGACGATTCAGAGGAGAAGACACATCTCCCACCCTGACAGCCGAAGTCGGCAATCCGGCGCAAGGCACGCGGGTCTGGCCAGAAATGGCGGTGGATGTCCGGATTTTGATCTCGTTCGGATAACAGTCGAACTTTCTCCCATCCACTCCACTTCCACCGCCGAACAACTCCTGTCAGATGCGAGAGCGTCTGAACGGCGCCACCAGGAGTGACCAGAAGCTTTGTCGGACAAGCATTCAGCTGTTTTCTCGCCCCGAGGCCTCGGGCGGTTCTCGGCAATGTGGTCCCGGTCACCACGTGCATCTCCCCCACGGATTCCGGTCGTAAGGGAATCCAGTAGGCGTGATCGCCACCGCTTGATCCGCAAGACCAGCAACCCAACCGTGTCCGCAATCGACAACCTCTCCACCCGAAGAAGGAGCACTTCCCATGATCCTCAAGCGCCTCGCGGTACTCACCGCAGCCGGCGGTCTGGCCCTGGCCCTCGCGGCCTGCGGTTCCAGCAGCACGGCCGCCACCAGCACCACCTCCACCTCGTCCCCTGCAGCCGTCTCTTCGCCGGCCATGACCTCCGGCGCCATGACGTCCGGCGCGATGACGTCCGGCGCGATGACGTCCGGCGCGATGACGTCGGGCTCCGCCACCGGTGCCTCGGCGCTGGTCGGCGCCGGTTGTGCCGACTACGCGAAGGCTGTCCCGTCGGGCGCCGGTTCCGTCGGTGGCATGGCCCTGGACCCGGTCGCCACCGCCGCGTCGAACAACCCGCTCCTCAAGACCCTGGTCGCCGCCGTCTCCGGCAAGGTCAACCCCAAGGTCAACCTGGTCAACACCCTCAACAGCGGCGACTTCACCGTCTTCGCCCCGGTCGACGATGCGTTCAAGAAGATCGACTCCGCCACCATGACGAAGCTGACCACCGATGACGCGCTGCTGACCAAGATCCTGACCTACCACGTCGTCCCCGGCCAGCTCGATGCCACGCAGGTCATCGGCACCCACAAGACCGTCGAGGGCGGCAACCTCACGGTCACCGGCTCCGGCAACGACATCAAGATCAACGGCACCTCCGCCGTGATCTGCGGCAACGTGAAGACCAAGAACGCCACGGTCTACCTCATCGACACCGTCCTCACCCCGCCGGCTGACGGTGCCATGTCCTCCGGTGCCATGACCTCCGGTGCCATGACCTCCGGTGCCATGACCTCCGGTGCCATGACCTCCGGTGCGATGACCTCCGGTGCGATGACCTCCGGCGGCGCCACCACCTCCGGTGCTTCGGCCCTGGTCGGATCCGGTTGTGCCGCCTACGCCAAGGCTGTCCCGGCCGGTGCCGGCTCGGTCGGCGGAATGGCTCTCGACCCGGTCGCCACCGCCGCGTCGAACAACCCGCTCCTGAAGACCCTGGTCGCCGCCGTCTCCGGCAAGGTCAACCCCAAGGTCAACCTGGTCAACACCCTCAACAGCGGTGAGTTCACCGTCTTCGCCCCGGTCGACACCGCCTTCGCCAAGGTTCCGGCCGCGACGATCAAGACCCTGTCCACCGACAGCGCCCTGCTCACCAAGATCCTGACCTACCACGTCATCTCGGGTCAGCTGGATGCCACCCAGATCGTCGGCACCCACAAGACCGTCGAAGGCGGCAGCGTCACCGTCACCGGCTCCGGCGACAACCTGAAGATCAACGGCACCACCTCGGTCATCTGCGGCAACGTGAAGACCAAGAACGCCACGGTCTACCTGATCGACACCGTCCTCACCCCGCCGGCCAGCTGATCCTGACCCGCAGCACTACCTGAACCAACAGCCATACCCGAAGGGCCCCGGCGGATCTCCTCCCGCCGGGGCCCTTCGGCCTTGTCGGCAGGTCGGTAGGCTCCTGCTGCATGGACAACTACCCACACGTCGGCGGGTTGCTCCTGACTCCAGGCGCCGGCGGCACCAGGGATCACCGCACCCTGCTGGCCGTGCAGCAGGATGTCGCGCCACTCCCCTGTCTACGGTTGGACTTTCCGGCCCGGATCGCCGGCCGCCGGGCGCCGGACCGGGCGCCGGTGGCAGTCGCCCATCTGGTCCAGAACGCCGCCTGTTTCGCCGCCGAGGTGGGCTTCACACCGGACCGGCTGGTGCTCGGCGGCCGCTCTTACGGTGGCCGGATGTCGTCCATCGCCGTCGCGCAGGGACTACCCGCAGCCGGGCTCGTGCTGCTGAGCTACCCCCTGCATCCGCCGGGGCGCCCCGACAAGCTCAGGGTCGAGCACTTCCCGGACATCGAGATCCCGGTGCTGGTGATCTCCGGCGACAAGGACCCGTTCGGAACCCCCGCGGAGTTCGACGAGCACCTGACGGCGATCCGCGGCCAGGTCACCGTCGTCCGGCTCTCGGGCGGACACGATCCGGCCGGCGGGGATCAGTTGATCGGCACCGCCGTGCGCGACTGGCTCGCGCAGCTCTGATCAGCGCGATCCGGCGACGGGGTACGAAGCGGGCGACGGCAGTCGAAGCTGATGCGTCTCTGCGGCGGAGATCCGCCGGCCGTCGCCGGACTCTCCCGACGTGCCCCCATCCGCACGTAGTAGCTGATCAGATCCTTCGACGCCGGATAACCGACGACCACGGCGTCCTGCGCCTGCCACGACGGGTAGGTCGCCTCCATCAGCACCCGCGCGTGACCGTGGCCGTCCCGCCGCGAGACCAGCGAGGTCAGGACGTTCACCGTACGTCCGTCGGCGCGGAGTCCGCACTGACGCTTGATCGTCAGCCACTCCGGATTGAGCACCGCGAACTCCACCAGGCCGATCAGCTCGATCAGCGCTGGCAGCAGTACCGCGAAGGCCACCACCGCCACCACGATGGCACCGTGGCACACCAGGATCAGTCCGGAAATCCCAGCCAGCCACAGTGTTCCCGCGATCACCGCCATCGTCAGGGCCGGGCGCACCCGCTGCGGAACCGTCCCGTCGTGGAACGAGAGGGATGCGTCCGGGGTGATCCGGATGTGGCCGGCGGTCAATCCGACGATGCCAAGGTGCAACGGCCACAACCACGGCACGACCAGCACACCGACCACCGGCAGCTGACCGAGCAACGTGAGACGTCGGGTGCGGTCCATCGCGACCCTGGCCGCCTGGGCAAGGGTGGTCACCGCCGGCGGCTCCACGACGACACCCGAACCCTGCGTCCGCTGGTCCGGAATGACGCTGAGCAATCTTCCGGTAGCCAGTAATTGCCTCATAGGCTGAATTCTGCGGGCAGAGGAGCGACATACGATGTACGCACGGTAAAGATCAGCCATTCCATTTCACTCGTCTACGAATGCCGAACCACCAACCGACAATCAACGCAATCCGGACACAAGTGGTCTCGGACAGTACATCTCGTGGTTCGACCGCCCGAGTGAAGAGTTCGCTGCGTCAAGCGGACGGGGGCAATGCGAATACGTCGTGTGACGGCGGCACCACCCGATCCGCCGAGCGGCGCGAACGCGACGGTCATTCGCCGCGCTTTGTCGAGAATTTCATTCGGATCATCCGGGCGCCTCCGCCGTGGCGGCACGCAGTCGTGACGGTCGCGCCGATCCGACGGCGGGCGCCGAGCCACGTTCAGCCTTCCGGAGAAAAGTTGATCGAATCGACCCGGGCCAGGAGGCCCCGACGTCGCTACCATCGAAGCCAGGGGCCATTCGTGCACCTGCGACGTGTGGAGAGGGTGCTGTGTCTGCTCGGACCGTCACCCACGGGGCGCGCCCATCGACCGTGGCACTGGCCGCCGGTGCGGTCCTGGTGGTCGCGTCGATCGTTTCCGGGTTCGTCGACCCGGACCAGCCGCTGATCAGGAACATCACCCAGCTGATCGCTGCCGCTGGGGCCGCCCTGACCTGCTGGCGCACCTCGCGTTCGACCGGCGGTCGCATGCGGTCGAGCTGGTCGGCCATCGCCCTGGGCTGCGCGGCCTGGGCCATCGGTCAGCTGGTGTACACCCTGCTCTCGATCCGCACGCCCGAGAGCGCGCTGCAAGGCCCCACCGTGGCCGACATCGGCTTCATCCTGTTCCCGGTCGGAGCCTTCGCCTGCCTGTTGTTGTTCCCGCCCTCCGGCGGGAAGAGCGCCGTCATCAGGTCCTCGTTGGACGGCTGCGCACTTCTCGCCGCCCTGGTGGCCATCAGCTGGCCGATTGCCAGGTCCGCCTACGAGCAGGGCGGCGCCGACACCCACGGCGCGCTGGGCCTGATCAAGACCATCGCCTACCCGTCCGGCGACGTCCTGATCATCGCGCTGGCATTCTTCAGCGTCTCGAGGCCGACCCGACACCGCGTTCCGTTGCTGCTGCTCGCGGCCGGCGTCTCGTTGATCACCCTGGCCGACGCAGCATTCGCCACCGCGACCGGCCCACTGCCCGATGTCGGGTTCGTCACCGCCTTCCTGGCCCTGGCCTACGCCGCCGGAACCGGCGGCCGCATGCTCGCACTTGACCGTGCCCGCGGCGCCAGCCCCACGCCCAGTCAGACCCCCGGCGCCAGCATGCTGCCGTATCTGCCCCTGGCCGTGGCCATCGGCACCCTCTCGCTCCGGGCGATCGGGTCCGAGCCACCCGGTCATCTCGAGATCGCCGCGGTCGCGGTGGCCGTCGTCGCGGTCCTGATCCGTCAGTACCTGACGGTATTGGACAACCGGCAGCTGCTGGAGGAGGTCGCCGAACGGGAGGAACGCCTGCGGCGGCAGGCCTTCCAGGACCAGCTGACCGGGCTGGCCAACCGCGCCCTGTTCACCGACCGGGTGGCGCACGCCCTTCACCTGCACCGACGCGACCTGCGGCCGCTGGGGCTGCTGTTCTGCGACCTGGACGACTTCAAGGCCGTCAACGACACGCTCGGTCACGCGGCCGGTGACCAGATGCTGATCCGGGTCGCCGAACGGCTGCGCGGTGCGCTGCGGGAGGGCGACACGCTGGCCAGATTCGGTGGCGACGAGTTCGCAGTCCTGCTCGAGGACGGCAGCGAACCGACGTTGGTCGCGACACGAATCATCGACGCGCTGCGCGAACCATTCGTCGTCAACGACACCACCGTCAACGTCGGGGTGAGCGTGGGCGTCACCGACCTGGACGGCAAGACGGCCATCCCCACCCTGGACGAACTGCTGGCCCACGCCGACGTCGCGATGTACTCCGCGAAGCGTTCGGGCAAGGGGCAGCTCGCACTCTACGAACCGAGCATGGTGCTGCCGGCCGCCGTCGACCTCAAGCTCCGCGAGCCCCTGCGGGTCGCGCTCCGTACCGGGAAGATCCACGCCGTCTACCAGCCGATCATCGACCTCGCCGACGGGCGGATGTCGGCGGTCGAGACGCTGGCCCGCTGGATGCACGATGGGCTGCAGGTGTCGCCGGTGGAGTTCGTGCCGATGGCCGGCCGGGCCGGACTGCTGGCCCAGCTGACCGACCACATGCTCGACGAGGCCTGCGCGCAGCTGGCCAGGTGGACCCGCCTGTACGGTGATCGTGGCTTGAAGATCGGCGTCAACATCCCACCGCAACTGATCATCGATCTCGACTTCCCGAACCGGGTCGCGGCGATGTTGGCGAAGCATTCCGTCCGTCCTGAGCAACTGATCCTGGAGATCACCGAGGACGCACTGCTGGGCGATCTGACCACGGCCAGAACGGTCACCGCGCGGTTGCGGCGCATCGGGGCGTCGCTCTCGCTCGACGACTTCGGCACCGGGTACTCCTCGCTCCTGCATCTGCAGCAGATCCCGCTGGACGCCCTGAAGATCGACATCAGCTTCGTGGCCAACATCGACCGCGACGCGGAGGGCGAGCGGTTCCTGCGCGCGTTCCTCGCGCTCGGCAAGGACCTCGGACTGGCCGTCACGGCCGAGGGGGTGGAACGCGAGGAGCAGGCGCAGACCCTCCGACGGCTCGGTTGCCCGACGGCGCAGGGCTTCCTGTTCGCCCGGCCCGGCCCGGCGGCCGACCTGGAATCCACCCTCCTGCAGCCGGGCGCCGTGTGGAAGCCTGCGTCGACCGGTTCCTTCCGGCCCCGCCGTGGTGCACCGGGACGGATCTGATGTCCGAGATCGGTTTCGACTACTCGAATCTGAGCGGACGACCGGCCGGGCTGGTGACCCGCGCCCTGTCGGTGGTGATCCCCGGGGTCCGCGAGGTCCAGGACCAGGTGGTGCCGTACGCGGAGCGTTGGCAGTCGGCCAACCGGGCCGCACTGGCCGCCGCCGGTCCCCTCTGGATTGCGCTGGGCGACTCGATGACGCAGGGCATCGGCGCGTCGGCCTTCGACCGTGGCTGGATCGGCCAGCTGGCCGTGCTGGCGAAGGGCGACGTCCCCGGGCGCCTGGTGAATCTGTCCAGCAGTGGGGCCAAGGTGCGTGACGTACTGGACCGCCAACTCCCGGCGATGGCGGGCCTTGGCGTCGAGCCGGATCTGATCACCGTCCTGATCGGCTCCAACGACCTGATCCGTCCCCGCAACCGCAGGATCTTCCCGGAGTCCTTCGCGCAGATGCTCGACGCCCTGCCGGCCGGCACCGTGGTGGCCACCCAGCCCAACCCGTCCAGGGCCGCTGCCGAGGCGAACGGGCTGCTGGAGCGCGCGGCGGCCGAGCGCGGCCTGGTCATCGCCGAACTGCGAGATCGCCGGACGGGGAGCTGGAAGGGCAAACTCGCCGCCGACCACTTCCACCCCAATGACGCGGGCTACGCCGGCATCGCCGCCGTGTTCGCCGATGCGGTGTCCGGGCGCCGGGCAGCCTGAGGCCGGAGCACCATCCCGGCGCTGGAACCCGACGTTGGATCCCGGCGCGGGGAGTCAGCGCTGGATCTTGGCCTCGTCGATCTTTGCGGCCTCCGCCGGGTCCGGCGCGCTTCCGCCCAGATGCCTTGGGAGCCACCAGGTGTCGCGTAGGTTCCGCGGTCGGTCCGGGTAGTCGCGCTGCACACCGTCCAACATCTCGTCCATCACCGCGTGCAGCACATCGGTGAATTCCTCGATCGTCAGGTCAGGTCGCGGCGGGATCGGCGGCCCGATCAACACGGTGACCGGCACGTGGCGGCGGAAGTGCCGGCGTCCGTCCACCGTGATCAGACGTTGCCCGCCCCAGGTGATGACCGGGAGCAGCGGGACGTCCTCTTCGACGGCGAGTGCGGCCGCGCCCCGTTTGAACGGCTTCAGCGTCCAGGCCCGGCTGATCGTGGCCTCCGGGAAGACCCCGACGATCTCACCGCCCTGCAGCGCGCGCTCAGCATGCCGGTAGGCGCCCGCCCCGGATCCGGAAGCGCGCTCGACCGGCACGTGTCCCATCGCGCGCATCAACGACCCGACCACCGGTAGCCCGAAGATCGAGCGCTTGGCCAGGAAACGGACCTTCCGCCCACGGTTGTCGGCGGCGAGGCCGATGAAGGTGAAGTCCAGGTAGCTGATGTGGTTGGAGGCGATGACGGCCGGACCGGAAGCCGGCAGGTACTCCCCCCCGCGGATGTCGAAGCGGATCGCCATCAACCGGAAGAAGCCGCGAAAGATCCGGATGACCACCCGGTAGACCCGGTCCTGCATGGAAAACCCCCTGCCCTCGGCGATACCGTTCCCAGCATGTCCTCAGCATAGGGAACAGGCCGACCCGCAAGAATCCTGCGGAGACCGCGGACGGCGGGGCCGTGGATCAACTGGGTTTCTGGTCCGCCTGGGCCGCCTGGGTTGCCTGAGCCGCCTGGGCCGCCGCCTCGGCGCGACCGATGCTGGACGTCGCCGCGTACCGGGCCCCGACCGCGGCCGGCACGGCCCGGCCGATCTGGTCGAGATCTGCTGCGCTCAGCTCGATGTCGACGGCCGCCAGGTTCTCCTCGAGATACCGGCGGCGTTTCGTGCCGGGGATCGGCACCAGATCGTGGCCCTGCCCCAGCACCCACGCGAGCGCGAGTTGCGCCGGTGTCACCGACTTCTGCGCCGCCAGCTCGCGGACCAGTTCGACGATGCGCTGGTTCTCGACCAGGTTGTCGCCCTGGAACCGCGGGTTGGCGCGGCGGAAGTCGTCGTCGTCCAGGTCTTCCACGCCGGACACGGCGCCGGTGAGGAAGCCACGGCCGAGCGGCGAGTACGGTACGAACCCGACTCCGAGTTCCCTTGCGGTTGGGAGGATCTCGGCCTCGACATCGCGGTACCAGAGCGAGTACTCGGTCTGCAGTGCGGCAATGGGATGCGTGGCGTGTGCCCGGCGCAGCGTGTCCGCGGTGACCTCGGAGAGCCCGAGGTACCGCACCTTGCCCTCCTGGACCAACTCGGCCATCGCGCCGATCGTCTCCTCGACCGGCGTGTTCGGGTCGGGGCGGTGCTGGTAGTAAAGGTCGATGTGGTCGACGCCGAGCCGGGTCAACGAGGCCTCGGCGGCGGCCTTCACGTACTCCGGGCTGCCGTTGACACCACGCGCGGTCGGGTCGGCCGGGTCACGCATGATCCCGAACTTGGTGGCCAGCACGACCTCGTGCCGACGGCCGGCGATGGCCTTGCCGACCAGGACCTCGTTGGTGTGCGGACCGTAGACGTCGGACGTGTCCAGCAGCGTCACGCCGAGGTCGAGCGCCCGCTGGATCGTCGCGGTGGACTCGACATCGTCACCCCGGCCGTAGAACTCGGACATACCCATGCACCCGAGTCCGAGCGCGGACACCTCGAGTTCCGGTCCCAACTTCCTCGTCTTCATGCGGTCCACGCTACCCACCATGCCCAGGACTGCTCTGGCCGATGTCGGTCCCCGGTGGTAGACCTCTTCCATGCGCGGATTCCGGCCGCTGGCCCTGGCCCTGCTCACCGTCCTGCTGACTGCCGTCCTGACGGCCGTCACCGCACTGACCGCGGGTGCGGCGGGTGCGGCGCCACCGCCGGTCCGTTACGTCGCGCTCGGCGACTCCTACTCCTCGGGCCTCGGTGCCGGCAGCAGCTACACCGGCGGTAGTTGCGATCGCAGCGGCGGTGCCTTCTCCGCACTCTGGAGCGCCTCCCACGCGCCGGCGTCCTACACGTCGTTGGCCTGTGCCGGGGCGACCACCGCGACCGTGATGAGCTCGCAACTCCCCAGCGTGGCCTCGACCACCACCCTGATCAGCATCACTGCCGGCGGGAACGACGTCGGCTTCGCGAACATCATGACGACCTGCGCCCTGCACGGCACCTCGGATTGCGTGGCTGCGGTCAACGATGCGGAAAACGCCGCGAACATGTCCTTGCCCGCGCAGCTCGATCGGACCTACTCGGCCATCTCGTCTGCAGCGCCGGCCGCGAAGGTGGTGGTGCTGAGCTATCCGCTCTTCTACCAGCTGCACGTCTGGTACTGCGTCGGGCTGTCGGAGACGTCGAGGACCAAGATCGACGAGGGCATCAACCTGGTGGACGACCTGACGGCCGCCGCGGCCGGGCGGCACGGATTCACCTTCGCCGACGTGCGGTCGGCCTTTGCCGGCCACCAGCTCTGCAGCGGTAGCAAATGGCTGCACGCAGTCGATCTCGCCCACATCCAGGAGTCCTACCACCCGACGGCGAGCGGTCAGCAGAACGCCTACCTTCCGGTCTTCTCGGCGGCCGTCGGCTGACCCGACTAAACTCAGCCGGCATGTGCCGGAACATCACCGAACTCCGCGGCCTCGAGCCGGCCGCCACCTCCGTCGAGATCGAGGCCGCCGCTCGGCAGTACGTGCGCAAGGTCAGCGGGATCCAGAAGCTCTCGGACGCCAATCGCGACGTCTTCGAGGCCGCCGTCGCCGAGGTCACCGCAACCACCCTGCACCTGCTGTCGCACCTCCCACCCCGCAAGCAGCCGCCGGCCACCGTGCCGCCGTTGCGCCGCCCCGAGGTCAAGGCGCGCATCGCCGCGAAGGCCGCCGCAGCCGCCGCTGTGAGCTGAGCCGCCCGGTCGCAGCCACCACAGACCGGCACCACAGCCCGGCAGCCCCATCAGCTGAGCAGGCTGCGGATGTCGTCGGCGGTCAGCGCGCTCGAGGCGGCGCCGTCATCGCTCATCACGCTCGAGAACAGCTTGGCCTTGCTCTCCTTGAGCGCCATCACCTTCTCCTCGATCGTGCCCTTGGCCACCAGCCGGTACACCATCACCGTCTTGAGCTGGCCGATCCGGTGCGCGCGGTCGATGGCCTGCGCCTCGGTCGCAGGGTTCCACCACGGATCGAGCAGGATGCAGTAGTCCGCCTCGGTCAGGTTGAGCCCGAACCCGCCGGCCTTGAGGCTGATCAGGAAGACCGGGGCCGTCCCGGTGCTGAACCGGTCGAGCACCTCCGCCCGCCGCCGGGTCCGCCCGTCCAGGTAGCAGTGATCGACCCCCGCCAGTTCGAGCCGGGTCCGCACCTTGGCCAGGAACGAGGTGAACTGGCTGAAGACCAGCACCCGGTGCCCCTCGGCCACCACATCCTCCAACTGCTCCATCAGGGCGTCGAGTTTCGTCGACGGGATACCTCCGTATTTCTCGTCGACGAGGGAGGCGTCCAGGCTGAGCTGCCGCAGCAGGGTCAGCGACCGGAAGATGACGAACCGGTTCTTGTCCAGGTCGCCGATCAGGCCGAGGACCTTCTGCCGCTCGCGCTGCAGATGGGTCTGGTAGACCTTCTGATGCCGCGGGTTGAGCTCCAGCTCGATGACCTGCTCCTGCTTTGGCGGCAGCTCCTTGACCACCTGTTCCTTGTTGCGGCGCAACATGAGTGGCCGGATCCGTCTTCTCAGCTGACTCAGTCTGTCCTGCTCGCCGTACCTCTCGATCGGCTTCTGGTAGTAGTCGGCGAAGCGGGTCGGGCTGCCGAACAGGCCAGGTGCGGTGATGGAGAACAGCGACCACAATTCCATCAGGTTGTTCTCCATCGGGGTGCCGGTGATGGCGAGCTTGAACCCGGTGGACAGTTTCTTGGCGTTCTTGAAACCGATCGACTGGTGGTTCTTGACGAACTGCGCCTCGTCCAGGATCAGCCCCGCCCATTCCTGTTCCTGGTAGTCGTCGAACTCCAGCCGGAACAGCGCATAGGAGGTGATCACGATGTCTGCCTCGGCCGTCAGGTCGGCGATCGTCGTCCGTCGTCGGGAGTGGGTCTCGTTGATGGTGACGGTCTTCAGGTGGGGAGCGAATCGTGTGGCCTCGGACTTCCAGTTGCCGACGACGCTCGTCGGCGCCACCACCAGGAAGGCCGGTGACCCCGCCGGGCGGGCGACCACCGCCGAGATCAGCGCCAACGCCTGGACCGTCTTGCCCAGACCCATGTCGTCGGCGAGGATCCCGCCGAGTCCGGCGTCGAACAGGAACATCAGCCAGTCGAACCCGTCCTGCTGGTAGGGCCGCAGGGTCGCGGCGAAGTGCTCGGGCAGCGCCTGCCGCTCGATGCGGGTCACCTCCAGCAGCGCGCTCACCCGGCGGTGCCACTGAGCTGCCTGTTCGTCGACCACCCCGAGCACACGCAGTTCGTCCCACAGGCTGGCCTGGAATCGGCTGACCCGCAGGCCCTTCTCGCCCGGATCCTGCAACTGCCGCGCCTCGTCGATCAGCCGCCGAAGCTGCTCGAACCGCTCGGCTTCCAGGGTGAAGTAGGTGCCGCTGGGCAGGATCATGAAGTCCTGGCCGGTGGCCAGCGCGACGAAGATGTCCCGGATCGGCACCTCCTCGCCGTCGACGCTGACGACGATCTGCAGATCGAACCAGTCGCGTCCCTCGCCCGGCTCGCCGGAGATCCCGATGACGGGCAGGCCCTCCGCCGCACGGTAGTTGGCCTCGCCGACCACCTCCACCTGCAGCCCCGGATGCTCGGCCAGCAGCGGTAGGACCCCGGCCAGGAACTGGATCGCCTGCATGCCGAGCAGGGTCGTCTCGCCGACCAGGCGACCGCGGTCCAGCAGGTACTCCTGCTCGGACACCTCCGCCGGCAACGCATCGACCACGGCGTGTTCGAGCACGAGGTCGCGGTAGGCGGCCGGCTGGAACTGCGGCCACAGCGGCTGCTCCCCGTCGGCCCCGTCGTACCGCCACGCCCAGCGCAGCGTCACCCGGTGGCCCGTCAGGCGCGCGATCGTGAGCCAGAGCTGCGGCGGCACGGGAGCCGGCACCTCGAACGTGTCGTTCGAGGAGACCAACCGGACCCGTTGCCGGAGGACGGGCAGATAGGTGCCGAGGAACCTGGCCTCGTCACGGGCGGGAATCTGTTGCGGGCCGGCGGCCGCCAGCGCCAGCAGCTCGCGGCTCGGGCTGGCTTTGAACGGCGTCACCACGAGCGGCCGCTCGCGCAGCGGCAAGGCGTCGGCCCAGGTGGGCCACGACGCCAGCGCCCGGACCGGAGCGCCCAGCATCACCCGGCCGCCAGCGCCGCCGGCGTTAACGGCGGTGACGGTGTCCAGGGTGGCCGCCACCGCCAGACCCTCGTCGGTGCGCACCACATCGAGGACCAGCTCGGCCGGCTCGGCAGCGATGGTCACCGCGTGCTGGTGCCGGTCGGAACCGATCAACGTGACGCCCAGCTCGTCGGCGCGGCCCAGCAGGTCCCAGACCGCAGTGCCGGTGACCGACTCGAGCTGGATCCAGGCCGGCACCGATCCGTAGTAGCGGGAGGAGTTGTTCACCGCGACGGACAGCACCGCCGACAGCCAGTCCAGGTGGGCCGGGTCCGGGCGTGCCCTGCCGTAGCTGGAGTAACCCAGGCTGGACCAGCCGATCCCGGTCCGCACCCAGCGTCCGGCCGCACCCTGCTGCACCGGCCGGATGCCGAGCCGCGCCGCCGTGGGCAGCCCCATCCCACTGGTGCGCGGGCCGGTCTCGCCGACGGCCGCCATCAGCTCGAACTGCAGGCCGATCGGCATCAGCGACGGATCGACCTCGTCCTCGTCGGCCCGCACCAGCGGGGTCAGCATCCGTTCCCAGGACGGCGGCGCCGACGACTGGTCCTCGCCCCGCCGAGACAGTCCCGAGATCACCAGGGCCGCAACATGTTTGCAGTTCATGTGCACCGGACACGAGCAGATGCCGGTGAGGGCCACCACGGACGGCCCGTCGAGCCGCAGCGTGACGCTGACGACGTAGGGCCGGATTCCGCCGCCCTGCACCTGACCGAGGATCCGCAGCGGATCCTCCGTCACCGTCGTCACGACCACAGCCCCGCGGCGCGAGTAGTCCAACCCCTTCTGCAGGGTCAACCCGCCGACGAGTCTGCTCAGCGAGAAGACATCGATCATCCTGGGGAGCCTACGGACGCACCCCGACAGCCGGTTCTCTCATTCACAACCACCCGTAGCATGACGTGATCCTGTTCACACGAGGGTCCACGTCGGCGGTCACCCGTCCCGCCAGAGGGTTGGCCCGGCAGCTCCTGCTGCTCCAGGTCGCCCTGGTGCTGTTCGCCTGCGCGGTCGCCGTGACGGTCGCCGTCGTGCAGGCGAGATCCGACGTCAGGGACCAGGCCGGCCGCCGCTGCCTGTCCATCGCCGAGGCCGTCGCCGGCACCGGCTGGGTGGCCGATCAGGTATCAGCCGATCAGACCAACGGCGCGAGCCCGACGAACACTTTGCAGCCCTATGCGGCCGACGTGCTCGACCGGACCGGGGTCGACTTCATCACCATCATGAGTCCGGCCGGCTTCCGCTACACCCACCCGGATCCGAGCCAGATCGGCAAGCACTACCTGGGCACCATCGCGCCGGCCCTCGCCGGCGGCTCGGTGGTGGAGACCTACACCGGCACCCTCGGTCCGTCGGTGCGGGCCGTCGTCGCCATCCACGCGGGCGCGGACACCGGCACCAACGCGCACGGGACCGTCGTCGCGCTGGTCGCGGTCGGCGTCCGGGTGGACGCCCTCGGGCCCGAGATCGCCTCCCGGATCGGGATCATCGCGTTGGTCGGCGGTTCGCTACTGGTGCTCGCGCTGATCGGGACCGCGCTGATCGGTCGCCGGATGAACCGGCAGACGCACGGGCTCGGCGCCGACGAGCTCGGCGTGATGCACACCTACTACGACGCGGTGCTGCACTCGGTCCGAGAGGGGTTGCTGCTGCTGGACTCCAGCGGCCGCATCCGGCTGATCAACGCCGAGGCCATCCGGTTGCTCGCACTGACGGGGAACCCGGTCAACCTCGTCGGTCGACCGCTGACCGAGCTTTCCCTGCCCGGCGAGCTGGTGGGCGCACTGGCCGGGTCGGAGCCGCTGGTCGACGCCGTGCACCTGGCGGGCGACCGGGTCCTCGTGGTCAGCGCACTGCCGGCCCGGCCCCGGGACAGATCACGGAGCGTCGGCCGGGTGATCACCCTCCGGGATCACACCGAGCTGACCGAACTGACCAGCGAGCTCGGCACCGCCCGGGATCTCACGGAAGCCCTGCAGTCCCAGTCGCACGAATCGGCGAACCGCCTGCACGCGGTCATCACACTGGTCGAACTGGGAAGGGCCGAGGAGGCCATTGCGTTCGCGACCCGCGAGCTGCGCCTGGCCCAGGAGCTGACCGACCAGGTCGTGCGGACGATCGCGGACCCGGTGCTGGCGGCCGTGCTGCTGGGCAAGGCCCAGGTGGCCGCCGAACTCGGCATCGACTTCCGGCTGACCCCCGACTCCACCCTGGACGCGGATGCGCTGGCCGATGCGGGGCTCGAACCCAGGGAGGTGGTGACCCTGCTGGGGAACCTGATCGACAACGCCTTCGACGCGATCGGGCGGGCACCGCGACCGGGTACCGGCCTGGTCCAGGTCACCTTGCGGCGCACCGATCCCGAGGCCGACGAAGTCTTCCTGGAGGTCTCGGACAATGGGCCGGGCCTCGATCCGCAGGACGCGGAGCAGGCCTTCCGCCGGGGCTGGTCGACGAAACGCGACGACGGCGCCCTGCACGGCCACGGCATCGGGCTAGGCCTCGTCGGGCAGGTGGTCCGGCGTCATGGCGGCAGTGTCGGGGTCGGGTCGAACGCCGACGCCGGTGCCGTCTTCACCGTGACGGTCGGTCGGTGACGGTGCGCCCGTGAACAGGAACCGGTGATCAGGTGATTTCTGTACTGGTGGTCGACGACGACCCGATCGCGTGCTCCTCCCATGTCGCCTACGTCGACCGGGTCCCCGGGTTCCGCGCGGTGGCGAGCGCGGTCACAGCCGCCGCGGCGATCCGACGGCTGTCCCAGACCGACGGCCCCGTCATCGATCTCATCCTGCTGGACATGAATCTGCCGGACCGACACGGCCTGGAGATCATCAGGGCACTGCGGGCCGGGCGCCACCCCGCGGACGTCATCGCCGTGACGTCGGCGCGGGAACTGGAGACGGTCCGGGCGGCGATCTCGTCCGGCGTGGTGCAGTACCTGCTCAAGCCGTTCGCCTTCGCCACCTTGCGCGAACGGCTGGAAAGGTATGCGGCGTACCGGCAGTCGGTCTTGGGCAACACCGCCGGGTCGCCCGGCAGGCCGGCCACGGCGGCCGGCCAGAGCGAGGTCGACGCGCTGCTCGGCACCCTGCGGGCCCCCGGAACGGCCGTCCCCGCCGGACTTCTCGGTCAAACGGTAGCGGCCACCGCCCGCGCTCTGCAGTCGGCCGGCGAGCTCTCCGCGCCGCAGCTGGCGGAATCCCTCGGCACTTCCCGGGTCACCGCCCGCCGCTACCTCGAGCACCTGGTCGAGATCGGCACCGCCACCAGGGAACACCGCTACGGCGGGGCCGGTCGGCCGATAGTGGTTTATCGGTGGACATGAACACTCGCCACACATGAACAATATGAACACATGGGAGACAGGGGTGACGACGATCACCCATCCTGGGCCGGCGATCAAAGCCGATCAACCCCAGGAGCAGCCATGACGACGTTTGCGAAACCACCGGCCCCGTCCACCCCTGCCAAGAAGAAGCTCGGCGCCCACTGGCTCTACCTGGCGGTCATCGTCGCCGTGGTGGCCGGAACCGCTGTCGGCCTCATCTTCGGCAAGAACGCCAGCGGCCTTGCGATCATCGGCACCGCCTTCGTCAACCTCATCAAGATGATGATCGGCCCGATCATCTTCTGCACGATCGTGCTGGGCATCGGTTCGGTCCGCAAGGCGTCCCAGGTCGGCCGGGTCGGCGGCATCGCCCTCGCCTACTTCCTCATCATGTCGACGTTCGCCCTGGCCCTCGGCCTGCTGGTCGGCAACCTGATCCATCCTGGCGACGGGCTCAAGGCCGCGGCCGCCACCGCCAAGTACACCGTGCCGCCCACCACCGGCTCCGGGAACTTCCTGATCGACATCATCCCGACGACGCTGTTCTCCGCCCTGACGTTCGGGTCGGTGCTGCAGGCCCTGTTCGTGGCGCTGCTGGTCGGCTTCGCGGTGCAGTCCATGGGCACCAAGGGCGAGCCGATCCTGAACGGCATCGCCATCCTGCAGAAACTCGTCTTCAAGATCCTCGCCGGACTGATGTGGCTGGCCCCGATCGGTGCCTTCGGCGCGATCGCGGGGGTGGTCGGCAGCGCCGGGTGGTCGGCGATCGCCGCCCTGGGCATGCTGGTCGGCGTCTTCTACGCCACCTGTGCGGTCTTCGTCTTCGTCATCCTCGGCACGCTGCTGCGGATCACCACCGGGTTCTCGATCGTCAAGCTCCTGTACTACCTGCGCCAGGAGTTCCTGCTGATCGTGGCGACCTCGTCGTCCGAGACGGCCCTGCCCCGCCTGATCGCCAAGATGGAGCACCTCGGCGTCTCCCGGCCGGTCGTCGGCATCGTCGTGCCGACCGGCTACTCGTTCAACCTCGACGGCACCGCGATGTACCTGACGATGGCCTCCCTGTTCATCGGGAACGCGCTGGGCACACCGCTCTCGCTCGGTGAGCAGCTGTCGTTGCTGGTCTTCATGATCGTGGCCTCCAAGGGTGCCGCCGGAGTGACCGGCGCGGGCCTTGCCACCCTCGGCGGCGGGCTGGCCAGCCACCGGCCCGACCTGGTGCCGGGCGTCGGGCTGATCGTCGCGATCGACCGCTTCATGTCCGAAGCCCGTGCCCTGACCAACTTCTCGGGAAATGCGGTGGCCACGCTGGTCATCGGCGGCTGGGTGAAGGAGATCGACCGGGACCAGGTCAACCGGGTACTCGACCGGCAGGATCCGTTCGACGACTCGGACATGCTGGACGAGCACAAGTCACACCAGTAGTTGGCACCGCTCCCACAGGTGCGCCCGCGCGGCCGGGTCGTCGTGCTGCCAGCGCAGGTAGTAGGTCGGCCGCACCCGGCGGTCGTGCCAGAACTGCCCGGTCGTCGCACTCGGCCCGGTGGGTCCGGCTGCGGCGGCCAGCCAGACGATGGTGTCGGCGCCCTGTTCCGGGGTGCGCAGGATCGGCCTGGTCACCTTGGCGAAGGTGGCGATCGACCCGGTCACGCCGGGGGTCGCCGCCCAGCCTGGGTGCATGCTGTGCACCACCGGATCCCTGTCGTCGGGCCATCTCTCGCCCAGCAACTCCGCCATCGTGACCTGCATGCGCTTCGTCCGTGCGTAGGCCCTGATCCCCTTGTACGGGCCGTCGGTGAACTCCAGGTCCCGGACCAGGGGTGAGGAGTACATGCCGCCGGAGGACACCCAGATCACCCGGGCATCGCCGTCGGCCCGCATCCTCGCCCGCAGCAGGTGCGTCAGCAGGAACGGACCGAGAACATGGGTGGCCAGGGCCATCTCGTGGCCCTGGGCGGAGAGCGCTCGCTCGGGCGGGATCAGCCCGGCGCAGTGGATCAGCGCACGCACCGAGTCCACGCTCCCGTCCAGATCGGCCGCCAGTGAGCGCACGGCGTCGAGATCGCTGATGTCCGCCTCGTGGACCACCAGATCGGCGGCGGGAACGGCCTTCCGGATCCGCCCGGCGGAATCCTCGAGCCGTCCGGCCTTTCGACCCACCAGGTGGATCCGGGCACCGAGGGCAGCCAACGAAGAGGCGGCGGCCTCGCCGATACCGGAACTCCCACCGGTGACGACGATGTCGAGCTTTCCGTCGAAGTGGGCCGCGTCGGCGGGCCACCACCGCTTCCGCAGCCCCGGCCCGATCGCGCTGTAGCCCGGTACCACCAACAGGTCCAGCACGTCGTCGAGAACCGCGTATGCGCCCATGATGATGGACGGTACCGTTCCCTCCATGGCAACCCTGGTCACCTTCCACGCCCACCCCGACGACGAATCGATCGGCTGCGGCGGCATCATGCGCAAGGCAGCCGACGAAGGGCACCGGGTGGTGCTGGTCGTCGCCACCCGCGGCGAGCACGGCGAGGTGCCGGACGGGTTCCTGGATCCCGGCGAGGAACTGTGGCAGCGACGGGTGATCGAGACGAGGGCCTGCGCCGACATCCTCGGCGCCGAGCGGCTGGAGTTCCTGGGGTACAAGGACTCCGGGATGATGGGCGAATCCACCAACGATCTCCCCGGGTCGTTCTGGACGGCCGACGTCGAGGAGGCGGCGCAGAAGCTGGCCGCCATCCTGCAGGAGGAGAACGCCGACGTGCTGACCATCTACGACGACAACGGCGGCTACGGCCACCCCGACCACATCCAGGTGCATCGGGTCGGCAAGCGGGCCGCGGAGATCGCCGGGACCGGCCGCGTCTACCAGGGCACGATGAACCGCGACTACATGCGCCGCGGGATGGAAGCCTTTGCCGCCCAGGCGAAAGAGGCCGGCGTCGAACTCCCGGACGTAGAAGGCGCAGCTGGCGAGACATTCGGCAAACCCGAGGCCGAGCTGACCGGCCGGGTGGACGTCACGGCGTACACCGCCGTGAAGCGGGCCGCGATGCGCGCCCACGCCAGCCAGATCAGCGAGGAGTCGTTCTTCCTGGCCATGCCCGAGGAGGCTTTTCTCTACAGTTTCGGCGTCGAGTGGTTCATCCGCGAGGGGCAGGGCCCCGGCATCACCGAGACCGACCTGATGGTGGGGTTGTAGCTACGCCTTCTTCTCCCGCCACACCCGCTCGAACGGGAGGCGCCAGGCGTGCGGAGCGACCAGCTGGTGGATGGCGTTCGGACCCCAGGTGCCGGGCGCGTACGTCTTGACCGCCGGCGGGTCGTCGAGCAGCGGAATCGAGCGCTCCCAGAGACTCTCGATGCCTTCGGCGGTGGTGAACAGCGTGTGGTCGCCGCGCATCGCGTCGAGGATCAATCGCTCGTAGGCCTCGAGAACGTCTGCGGCGCGGTCGGTCTCCTGGGTGGCGAACTGCATCGACACCTTGTCCAGCCGCATGCCGGGCCCGGGACGCTTGCCGTAGAACGACAACGACACCTTCGAGGCGTCGGCCAGATCGAACGTCAGGTGGTCCGGACCCTGGGAGCCGACCCCGGAGCCGGACGGGAACATCGACTTCGGTGCCTCCTTGAAGGCGATCGAGATGATCCGCTGCCCCTCGGCCATCTTCTTGCCGGTCCGCAGGTAGAACGGGACACCGGCCCAGCGCCAGTTGTCGATGCGGCACTTGAGCGCGATGAACGTCTCGGTGTCCGAGTCGGGAGCGACGCCGTCCTCACCCCGATAGCCGCCGTACTGTCCGCGCACCACGTGCTGCGGTTCGATCGGGAGCAGCGAGCGGAAGACCTTGTTCTTCTCCTCGCTGATCGCGCGGGGTTCCAGCGCGGTCGGCGGTTCCATCGCGACGAAGGCCATCACCTGGAACAGGTGGGTGACGACCATGTCCTTGTAGGCGCCGGTGGATTCGTAGAACTCGGCGCGACGGTCCAGACCGAGAGTCTCCGGGATGTCGATCTGGATGTGGTCGATGAAGTTGCGGTTCCAGATCGGTTCGAACAGACCGTTGGCGAACCGGAAGGCGAGGATGTTCTGCGCCGGTTCCTTGCCGAGGAAGTGGTCGATGCGGAAGACCTGGCTCTCGAAGAACGTCTCGTGGACCTGATCGTTCAGGGCGATGGCGCTGTCCAGATCGGTACCGAACGGCTTCTCCATGACGACTCTCGACCGCTGCACCAGGTCGGCGTCCTTGAGCATGTTGATCACCGCGAGCGCTGCCTTGGGGGGAACGCTGAGGTAGTGCAGGCGTAGCACCTCGGACCCGAGTTCGACCTCGGCCTTGGCCACCGCGGCGGCGAGCGCGTCCGGGCCGGCACTCTGCGGTACGTAGTGGAGCTTGGCCGAGAAGATCGACCACTGGTCGTCGGTCAGCTTGTGGGTGCCGAACTCGGTGACGGCCTGCCGGGCGAACTCCCGGAAGGACACGTCGTCCATGTCCTCCAGCGACGTCCCGACCACCTGGATGTCAGGGGCCAGTGCCGAGAGGGACAGGTGCGTGAGACCCGGGATCAGCTTGCGCCGGGCCAGGTCGCCGGTGGCGCCGAACAGCACCACGACGTGCGGCGAGACGGTCTCCCGCAGGCTCCGCGACGGGCGTGCTCCAGGGGCGGGATAGGCAATGCTCTCAGTGTTCGTCGTAGGCACCCGAACATGTTCCCATCTGCGGCCATGTTTGCCATCGGCGCCCTGGAAGTGTTCATCCCGGTGTTACTTGAATACCGGTTCCGATCAGCCGGTGCCGCAGTTCTTGTCGGTCCAGGCGCTGATGTGATCGGACGCTGCGGTGACGGCGGGGGCGCCGAGGATCTGGCCGGCCTCCTCGAGCGACTTGCCGGTTGCGGCCTTGGCTGCGTCGGCCAGCGTCGCGAAGTCCGCTTTGAGCGCGTCCGGCACATTGCCCTTCAGCCCGGCGATGGCCTGCGTGAGCTGGCCGGCGTCATAGGTGCCGTGACCGCCGGCAAGCGAGGGCAGCAGGGCAAGGGCGATCGTCGAATATGCGCTGAGCACGCCGAGGCAGTCGCCGCTCAAGGCGAATCCACTGCCACCCGACCCGCTGCCACCCGACCCGCTGGCGCCGGGCAGCGCTGCCTCACTGGTGCTGTTGTTGTTGATCAGGTCCTTCAGCACCGAGGCCTGGTTCGGCGTCGGCGAACCGCAACCGGTGAGCAGAATGGCCCCGGCTGCGGCGACGACGACGAGGCGGGTGACGGCACTGCGGAGGGTGGTGCTGAGACGTGACATGGCCATCAGGAGCACCGACGAGAGTCGCTGATACATGCCGGGGACCGTTCCGCCAACAGGCGAGTGCTCAACCACAGGCGAGCAGACCCAACGACTGCTTGCTGGCCAGCACGTGCAGCGCGGCTGCGTCGACCTCTACTCGGAACGACTCGCTGGCCTTCACCTCGGTGGCCAGCGCAGACGTCATCACGACGAGGTCGGACGGTTTCACGGTCAGCGCCATGTCACCGCCGGCCCTGACGAACTCGACGGCCCGCTGTCCGACCGGTACGTCGCTGACGGCGACCGCGCCGCCCAGGTCGTCGGAGATGATCAGCCCGTCGAAGCCGAGCTTGCCGCGCAGCAGGTCCGTCACGATCGGGGCGGAGAAGGCGGCGATGTTGTCCGGGTCGAGCTGCGGGTAGCGGGCCGAGGAGATCATCACCGCAGTGGTACCGGCCTTGATCGCCGCGCGGAACGGGTCGAGCGAATCGTCGGTCGCCGTGGTCTCGTCGTCGACGGCATCCGCCGACGTGTCGGTGTTGGCGGTAACCCGACCCAGCCCGGGGAAGTGCTTGACGGTCGTGCCCAGCTTCTCCCCGAGCATCGCCTTCACCACCGTGACCACCGACTCCGACACCGAGTCGGCGGTCGATCCGTACTGACGGTCCTGCGCCCCGATCGGCGGATTGTCCGAGGCCGTCCCGGCCGGGACGACGTCGGCGACGGGCGCGAGATCCAGGGTGATCCCTGCCTTCACCAGCAATGACGCCCACTCTGCGGTGTTCTGGGCCAGCGCCTCGGACGAATCCTGACCCTGCTGGACCGCCGTCGGGATCGACGGGAAGTCCGGTCCGCGCAGGCCCTGCACGTAGCCGCCCTCCTGATCGACGGCGACGTGCGCCCGGACCCCGGACATCGGGGTGATCGTCTGCTGGACCGCAGCGATGCCGGCCGCCAGGTCCTGGGCGCTCGCGGTCGATCGACCGGACAGGAAGACCCCACCCACCGGCGTCGACCGCAACGCGGCACGCCCGGAGGCCGGGTCGTCGGCCGCGATCCCCACCATCAGCAGCTGACCGATCCGCTGCGGCTCGGTCAGGCCGGCCAGGATCTGGGCCGCGCAGCTCGTCGCTGGTGGCTTGCTCGAGGTACCGGTGGTCCTGCTGGTGGTCGTGGTCGTGCTGAGCGTGGTCCTGCTCGGCGTGGTCCTGCTCGGCGTCGTCGTGGCGGGAGTGGGACGTGGGGTGGACGCCGATGTGCTCGGGATGGCAGTACCGATGGGCGCAGACGTGGGGGCAACAGCACTCGCGGCCGCGACGGTCGTGTCGGTCGTCACCGTCGCGGCGACGGTCGATCCCGACGTACACGCCGTCACCGACAGCAGCACGGCCAGTAATACAGCACATGTCCTACGAGTTTTCACGTCAGGAACCCGACAGCCGGAGCCGCAGGCCACTGGCCCTGGCCGCCGGGCGGTCGATGGCAGCACGGAGTTCCGGCTCCTGGCCGACGAGCCGCACGTGGTGCTGCGCCCTGGTCAGCGCGGTGTAGAGCATCTCCCTCGTGGCCAGGGGGGAGTCGGCCGGCGGCAGCACCACCGTGACGCGCTCGAACTGACTGCCCTGGCTCCGGTGCACCGTCATCGCGTGCACCGTCTCGACGTCCGACAGCCGACTCGGGGCGAAGTCGACCAGTTCGTCGCCTCGCGCGAACACCGCCCGGACGCTGCCGTCCGTCTGCCGCACCACCACACCGGTGTCGCCGTTGAACAATCCGAGGGCATAGTCGTTGACGTTGACCAGCAACGGTCGCCCGACGTACCACTGGCCCTCGGCCGGATCCCCCGGCACCTCGGCCAACCAGCGCTCGATCCGCCGGCTCCAGGAGTCCACTCCGAACGGGCCACTTCGGTGGGCACAGAGCACACGATGCTTCTCCATCTGCGCCAGCGCCGTCCGGCCGTCGCCGGCCTTGGCCGCTTCGCGCACCGCAGCGGCGGCGCGGAGCACGTCCTCGCGGATCGCCGCCTCGGATTCGGAGAGTTCGAGCGCGCTGTCATCGCTGCCGCTGCCGGCCAGCACCGCGACCGCACCGTCGGCGTCGCCGTCGCGGACCGCTGCAGCGAGAGTGGCGATGGCGCCACCGAACCGCCAGGTCTTGCCGAGCACCACGACCCCGTGACGGGCACCTTCGGCCATTTCCGCCACGGGTGGTGTCGCCAGATCGGTGACAGGCCGCGCCAGCAACCCGGCCACCAGATCGGCGAGCACCGCGCCGGCCTCCACCGAGGCAAGCTGATCCGGATCGCCCACCAACACCAGTCGAGCGTCCGGACGGACGGCCTCCAGCAGCCGGGCCATCATCGTCAGGGACAACATGGACGTTTCGTCGACGACCACCACGTCGTGAGGCAACCGGTTGTCGCGATGGTGCCGGAAGCGGTTGCCGCGGTTGCCATCCCCCGGTCGACTGCCCAGCAGCCGGTGCAGCGTCGTGGCGGTGAGAGCGCCGATCCGTTCCCGGTCCTCGTCCCCGAAACGGGCGGCCACCTCCTGCACGGCCTGCGACAACCGGGCCGCGGCCTTACCCGTCGGCGCCGCAAGCGCCACCCGCAGCCCAGGACCGTGTTGTTCGTGCAGAACGGCGAGAAGCCTGGCCACGGTGGTGGTCTTGCCCGTCCCCGGACCGCCGCCGAGCACCGTGGTCCACCGCCCCGCCGCGATCCGCGCCGCCAGCCGCTGCCCGGACTTCTCGTCGAACAGCCGATCCAGGCTCTGCTGCAACAGATCCGTATCGATCGACGGCGGGAGCTGGGTCTCCCGGAACAACAGATCCGCCCGGACCTGGTCCTCCTGGCGCCAGTACCGGTCCAGGTACAGCAGATCCAGATCCCACCGCAGCGGCTTCGACGGCCCGACCAGCGGACTCGCCCGGACCGTGGCCGACCAGACGTGCGGATCCGGCCAGTCCAGGTCGGGATCGATCCGGTGCACGTCCGCCAGATCCACGCACACCGATCCGCCGCGAACCCCGCGAACGACCAGGGCGACCGCCAGCTGGACCTGCTCGTCGGTCTCACCGGCCAGGGCGGACAGACACTTCGCCACGTGCACGTCGGCCGAGGTCAGCACCCCGGCCTGGTTGAACGTCCGCAGGAGACCCGTTGCAGTGCCGGCGAACTGCACGTCAGAGGGGTCGAGCATTCCCTGTTGGAACTGCACAGGCCGGCTCACGCCGAATTCCCGTCCAGCAAGGAATCCCCGTCCAGCAAGGACGACAGATCCTGCACCAGGACCGGCGGCGGCTGCCAGCCGAACACGCCGCAGGGCAGCCCATCGACCACCGGGCTGTCGGCGCCGGACATCCCGCGGACGTAGAGGTACAGCACGCCGCCCAGGTGCACTTCGGGCCGGTACCCCGGCTGACGCCACCGCAGGAACCGGTGCAGCGCAACGGAATACAGCAGTGCCTGGAGGGGATAGTCCGAGTGCGTCATCGCCTTCTGCAACGCCAAAGGGCGATAGTGCCAGGCCGACAACGGCTCTCCATCATCGCCACCGAGCCAGTTGGTCTTGTAGTCAGCGATGACGTAGCGCGGTCCCGGGAGCCGCAGCACCGCGTCCAGGCTGCCCGTCAGGTAGCCGCGCAGCGACTGCCACGACATCTCCGGCGACGCCAGCCGGTCGGCGTAGACGGCGATCGGGTCGTCGGCCGCCAGGTGGCGTCGCAGCAGCGGCGCCAACTCACCCAGGGTGACGTCCGCCGTCGGCCGGTCCCCACCGGCCAGCGGGAGCTCGAAGTCCAGCTCCGTCAGCCGATCCCGTGTCGACAGGTCCCGCAGCGCAAGGTGACCGGCGACCGGCCCGAGCGGGGTGGCCAGCACCGGGAGCAGCGCCTCGGCCAGTTGTTCCGCGGTCATCGTCCCCGAGTGCCGCGCCAGCTGCTCCGCGCTCCGGGTTCGCAGCTCCGCCCGCAGATCGGCCGCCTGGGGATCGGTGTGCTCCAACACCGCGTGCACCAGTGTGCCGAAGGACGTACCGGCCGGCAGGTCCGCCATCGGGGAGAGCACCGACCGGAGTGAATCCGACAGTGGAGCCGACGGAGAACCGGAACCCGAACCCGCGTCACCGGCGATGGTCTCGTCATCCCGCTCGCCCGTCTCCGGTTCGCTGCCGACGCCAGGTGCGGCCGTCTCCCCCGCCGCCGACAGGGCACTGTAGGACGCCCGCCGCCAGGCGGTGTCCAGCGGCCGGTCGAAGACACCGACGGAGAACCGCGGGACCGGAACCGGCTGGTGCACAACTGGTTTCAGGTCGGCTGCTCCCGCATCCTCCACCACCGGACCACCCGCCAGCTGCAGCGCGGCCAACTTCGTCCGGACGTCGTCATCGCTGGGAAGTGTGACATTGTCGGGGATCTCGGCACTGCCGGGAGTACGTCCGAACAGCAGGCGATGCAGTCCCGAGTCGGGGGTGTTGCTGGTGGGCAGCCACCAGGTGACCACCTGCGACTGCGCGCGGGTCAGACCGACGTAGAGCAACCGCAGTGCCTCTCCGGCCAACTCGGCGGCCGCCTTCTGTTCGCGTTCCTGCCGTCCGGTCGAGACGAAACCGCCGACGTCCAGCACCCGCCTCCCGGCATTGTCGTGCAGCTGCAACACCTTCGGTTCGCTGACCACCCAGCGGTCGGCGGCGAACGGCAGGTACACCACCGGGAACTGCAGGCCCTTGCTGACGTGCAGGGTGAGCACCTGCACAGCGGCGGCGTCGCTGTCCAGCCGCCGGATCCGTTCCGCGCTCTGGTCGAAGCCGGCCTCGGCCCGACGACGGCGCAGCCACTCGGCCAGCGCTGCGAGCCCAAGACCTTCGGCGATCGCCGCTGCCTGCAGGCCTTCTCCGAGGTGGGCCAGATCGGTCAGCCGCCGTTCACCGTCGACCTCGGCCAGCATCCGTCCCGGCAGCCCCTGCTCGGCGAAGATCAGTTCGAGAACGGCGGCCACGCCGCGAGCCTGGAGCAGGTCGGCCCATTCGCGCAGCAGCGTGCCCAGTTCGTCCGTCAGCGTCTCCCCGCCCGCATCGAGCTCCGCGGCGGTCCGTCCGAGGAACGGCGTCAGCGCCGCCGCCCGCACGCGCGCCGAACGGTGTGGCTGCTCGAGAGCTTCCAGCAGGACTAGCCAGTGCTCGCCGGCGGGCGTCGCGTAGACGCTGCCGGCGCCACTGGAGACGGACGGAACCCCCTGGGCAGCAAGGGCTTGCCGGACCGTCGCCGCCTGGGCGTGGGTGTTCACCAGCACCGCGACGTCACCCGCCGCCAGCGCAACGGAGTCGAACGTCGCCCCCGAGCGCAGCAGTGCCGCGATGTCGGCCGCCAGATCGGCCACGATGAACGGCCGGGCCTGGTCCATGTACACCTTCGCCCGCGGCCCTTTGCCGAACTGCTCCCTGGTCGCCACCCGCAGCCGCAGCGGATGCGGTGATGGCGCCCCGACCAACCGGGAACCCTGGTGTGCGGCCCGGACGGGACGCACGACGATCTCCCGTTCGCCCAACGCCGCGCCGTCGAACAGCACCCCGAGCGCATCCACCAGAGGTGCGTCGCTGCGCCAGTTCTGGTGCAGCGTCGCACCGATCTCGGCGGTCCGGGCCGCGGCCAGGTAGGTGTGCACGTCACCGCCGCGGAACGCGTAGATCGCCTGCTTCGGATCACCGATCAGGATGAGTGTCGAGCGTTCGTCGGGTGGTAGATCGGCTCCGGCGAACGCCAGCCGCAGCACCTCCCACTGCACCGGGTCGGTGTCCTGGAACTCGTCGATCAGGACGATCTTCCATCGGTCGCGCATCCGCGAGCGAGCGGCAGCCCCGGTGGGTTTGAGCGCATGAGCCAGCCGGCTGAGCAGGTCGTCGTAGCCGAGCAGTCCGCGTTGACGTTTGCGGCGGGCGACCTCGGTCCGGACAGCGCCGGCGAACCGGAACCGTAACGCGGACACCGAATCCGGTGATTCCTGCGATGGTTCCAGCGCGGCGTCCGGGTCGCCGACGGCTCGACGGCCCAGTTCGAGGGCCATCGTCCGGTCGATGGCCGGCGGTTCCGCCCCGGCGGCCCCGAAGCGCCGGACGTAGAGGTCGTCGACCACCTCGACGACCAGATCGTCGAGGTCCTCGACGAGGGTCGAGCCGGGTTCGCTGTCGCCGGCCACGCCGAGTCCGACGAGCACCTGCTGGCAGAACTGGTGTGTGGTCGCGATGGTCGCGGCGTCGAAGTCCGCCAGCGCCCGCCGCAGCCGTTCCCGCCGCGCCGCCACCTCAGCTGCCGGCCCCTCGGCGAGCAGGACGATCAGGTCGTTGTCGTTGCCGCGGGCGGCTTCCGGGTCGGAGAGGGCCCGCTCCGCACCGAGCAGTTGCTCCCGCACGCGCTCGCGAAGTTCCTGGCTGGCCGCCCGACCGAAGGTGACCACCAGCAGCTGATCGAGCGTCGCCACCCCCTCGGCGACGTAGCGAGTCACCAGGGCCCCGACCGTGTAGGTCTTTCCCGTTCCGGCACTGGCCTCGAGCACGGTCGTCACGCCGAGGGGCAGCCGGTCGCGGATGTCGAAGGGCCTTGGGTCCAAGAGGTTCGGCGCAGTAGCCATCACAGCATCACCACATTCACAGCGACACCATCCGGCAGTGCGCGAGCAGGGGCGTCCACAGCCGCAGCGACAGCTGGCCCAGCCGGGTCGGCTCGTCGGTCCAGCGCTCGTCGGCCGGGGCCGGTCCGCTGAAGATCCGGTCGAACGACGCGCCCGGTCCCCAGACCACGGCGTGCGCGGTATCGGCGTCCTCGCCGGGATACTTCCCGGTCGCCCAGGCCATCCGGGCCGCCGCAACGGCCTGATCGCCGCCCTGCATCTTGGCGACCGAGGCGGCGTACCGGTTCGACGTCTTGATGGGCATCGGCAGCGGCTCGCGCAACCCCCGGTCGTAGAGGTCGACCAGAGCGGTCAGGTGCTCCCGCGCCCTGCGTGCGTCCAGCGGAGAAAAGCTCGCGCTCGACGGCCGACCCGGCTTGTCGCGCCCGACGGCCACGGCGGTCCAGGGCCGTTCCGGGTGGGCACAGGCCAGCGCCAGCAACCCGATCCAGGCCGACAACTGTTGCTTGGGGCCCAGTTTGCTGTATCCGATCGACACCAGGGTGGTGCCGTGAATCCCCGCCACGGTCCCCCGCAGCTCCCGCCCGCCGCCCAGCGACACCGACACGTCGACGCTCCGGCGCGGCGCCACCAGCATCGCCGCGGTCCGGTTGACCAACGGCTCGACCTCGGCGAGCACGGTGTCCAGGGTGCTCTGGCCGAGCGGTCCCGGTGGCAGCACTCCGCGCCGCCACTCGGCCTGCCGGCACGCCGCATCGTCGATGCCGGACAACCTGTCCCGTAGCAATCGGTCGCCGACCGCCCACAGCTGGAGGTTGTCGAGTTCGACGGTGAGGCTGTCCGATGGCTCGTCCTCGTCGAAACGTGTGGCCACGTCGAGTCTCTGCCGCAGGAATCCTCGCGCCGGATGCACCAGGAGCGCCGTCAGATCGATGAGATCCACGTCCTCCAGGGGGAGCGCCGGGAGCGGTCCGGTGAGGAACGGCGGCGGTTCGCGCCGGGGACCGGCCGCCGACAGCGCGCCCTGCAGGGCCACCAGGTCGTAGCTGAACGGACCCGGCGCACCCAGCGCGCCTGGTGTCACGTTCACCGGATCGAAGGGCTGCAACGGATGCCGGATCAGCACGCGATCACGCAACGCCGAACCATCTGCGGTGGAACCGGTCTCGTCGAGCACGTCGAGCAGCTCACCGAGCGGGACGGCCGGCGGGCGGGCAGCTCCGGTGCGCTCGTCCGCTCCGGTGTAGGTGATCACCAGATGTTCGGTGGCGGCGAGAATGGCGTCCAGCATCAACTGTCGGTCCTCACCACGCGCGTCCCGCTCACCGACGGCCGGGTTGCGAGCCAGCACGTCGTCACCGTCGGGGCGAGGATTGCGCGGGTACACGCCGTCGTCGAGACCGAGCAGGCAGACCACCCGGTGCGGAACCGATCGCATCGGCACCATGGTGCAGACGGTCAGCGTTCCGGTCCGAAAATTCGCCCTCGTCGGACGGCCGCCCAGCCGGCCTCGAAGCAACGCACGGACGTCGGACAAAGTCAGCTGGGTCTCCGTGACCCGTCGTCCTGCAGCCTCTGCCACGTCACCGAGCTCGCGACGAACCTCGGCCTGCTGCCATTCGTCATCGGTGGCGACCTGGGTCAGCGAATCGATCGCCGCCAGCAGCACGTCGAGCCACTGGGAGAGCGTGCGAGTTCCGGTCAGCCCGTCCACGGCTACCTGCACCCGGTCCAGCAGTTCGGCCAGCCGACCGGCGAGATCGACGTCACCGCTACCGACGTCGTCCAGCGGCAGTGCCAGCCCCAGGCGGTTCTGGTCCTCGTCGGCCATCGCCACCCCGAGCAGGATCCGGTCGAGACCGGTCCGCCAGGTGTTCTGCGGAAAGCGTTGCAGGCCGAAGGGTCCCCGGTGCTTCGCGTCGAGGCCCCAGCGGACGCCGGCCTTGGTCACCCAGCGGGCCAGGCGATCCAGATCGTCGTCGTCGAAACCGAACCGTCGCCGGACCGGCGGCCAGGATGCGAGGTCGAGGATCTCGGAGGCACTCACCCGCCCGTCGGCCAGCTCGAGGAGCCGGGCCAGCGTGGCCAGCAGCGGATTGGTCTGGGTCAGGGCCCGGTCGGCCAGCTTGACCCGAAGACGGTGCGCCGGATGGGCTTTCCCCTCGGGGACCACATCGGCCAACCCGAAGGCGGCGGCGATCAGCGGCGCGTAGACCTCGATGTCCGGACACATCACCAGCACGTCCCGGGGTTCCAGCGTCGGATCCTGCGCCAGTAGTCCGACCAGCACCTCCCGCAGGACATCGACCTGACGCGCCGGGCCGTGGCACGCGTGGACCTGCACGGTCCGGTCGTTGGCACCGATCTCGACCGGTCCGGCGGACCGGTCGTCACGGATGTTCTGCTGCAGGTAACCGAGAAGGGTGCGGGGCAGCTGCGCCCCGCGGTGGTGGACGTCCTCGTGGTCGACGGTGTTGAGCGTCAGCTCGAGTTCGCGGCAGTCCCGGCCGAGCGAGGCCAGCAGCGGATGTTCGGCCGTCGTGACGGTCGGATCCGCCTTCCTCGAGGTGGCCGGTTGCTGACCGTCCAGCCTGTTCCACAAGGCCGGCGAGGGGTGCGAGAGCCACAGGTGCACGTCACGGTGGACGGACAGCGCACTCAACAGTTCGAGTTGACTACCGGGCAGCCGGGTGGGGCCGAACAGCGAGACCCGTTCGGGCAGCGCGGTGGCGGCCGGGTCCATCTTCAACCGGGCGGCGGCGAGCCGGCGACGGATCACCGGGTCGGGCCCGTCGATCCGGTCCCGCACCCGACGCCACAACTCCGCCTGCCAGATCAGATCAGGGGCCAGCGTCGTTCCGTGGCCGTCGGTGTCGAGCTTCTTGGCCCAGTCGGCGAGCATCGTGACTCGGTTGGCGGCATACGCATCGAACAGGCCGGCCAACCGCCGCGCCACCGCATAACGACGGCCGCGCCGATGCCGCTGTTCCTCTTCTCCGCCGCCCTCACCCGGTTGCAGCGCAGCGGTTCCCAGGTGCCGGCCGAGAACCGCGCACCACTCCTGACCGGCGCATTCGTCGATCACCTCGAGCAGCGGCCACACCAATGCGTCCGGCCCCCACTGGTCGAGGTGCCGATCCGGCCCGTTGATCAACTCGTTGACCAGGCCACCCGGCGACGGGAACCGCACACCGGCGCAGATGCCGTCACCACGGCCGTCCCGGCGCCCGAGTCGGTGGGAGAGCTGTTGTGCCAGCCAACGTTCCACCCCGCGGGCCGGCACGGCGACGATCTCCTCCGCGAAGACGTCATCGAGCGGGCGGGCCAGCAACTCGGCCAGGGCGCCCACCAGGGCGTCCGACCGTTCGGCCCGATGCACGAACAACGTCATGCCTCCACCCTGTCAGATCCCCTGCCATCCGGAGAACCTTGTGCACACGCGCGTCAGGCCAGGGCGCTGCCCTTCTTCCAGTCCGCCCAGCTCATGTTCCAGTCCCCGTACCCGTCGGTGACGGCCAATTTGGTCGCCGTGCCGGTCACCGTCAGGATGTCGCCGTAGCTGAAGTTGTCGTAGAACCACCGTCCCGCTTCGGGATTGATGTTCAGGCAGCCGTGGGACACGTTGCGGACACCCTGATCGGCCACCGACCAGGGCGCAGCGTGGACGAAGATGCCCTCGTTGGAGAACCGGACAGCCAAGGGGATCCTGGAGTCGTAACCCAGCGACGAGGCGACCGGGAGACCGTAGGTCGCCGAGCTCATCTGCTTGACGGCGTACTTCTCCTGGCCGACGTAGATCCCGGACGGCGTGACGAACGAGATCTCCTTGCCACCCACGGTGACCTTCTTGTCCATCCCCATCGAGACCGGGATGGTCCGGACCTTCTTCCCGTCGATGAACACCTGCATCTGCTTGGTTGCGTCGTCGACGGTCGCGATCTTCGACCTGCCGACCGTGATCGACAGGGTGCGATCGGTCTCGCCATACGCGCCTCCGCCCAGGGCCACACCGTAGAGGTTGACGTTCACTGTGATCTTCGTGCCGGCCTTCCAGTAGACCTTCGGCCGGTAGTGCAGCGTCCGGTCGTCCCACCAGTACCAGGAGCCCTCGACCGCCGGCACCGTCTTGACGACCAGCGCCTTCTCGGCGGCCACCTTGTCGGCCGGGGCCTTGTCGAAGATGACGACCATCGGCTGACCGACGCCCACGGTCTTCATCTCGGGGTTCGGGAAGAACGACGGATAGATCGTCTCGGTCGGCGACACCGTCGTGAACGTCGTCGAGGATCGCGCCTGCACCCCGGTAGCGCTCACGGCAATCGACGTCACGGAGTACTTGCGGCCGTAGCCCAGCGGCTCGGTTGAAGTCCAGGCTGTTTTGTCTTTCGAGATCGCACCCCTGACGGCACGGCCGTCGGGGTTGGTCATGGTGACCTTCGTCAGCGTGCCCTTCTGCACACGGACGAGGACGGCCCGAATCGGCGATACGTCGTCGGCCCCGTTCACCGGCCAGCTCGACAGGACCGGCGTGATGACGGCCGGCGCGGTGGAAGAACTCGTCGTCGGGATCGGCGAGACCGGCGGCTCGGTGATCGCCGTCGGGGCGGTGGTCCCGGCCTGTCCGGAGGTGCCGGGCTGCACCGGGGTTTCGGGCTCCGCCGAGCCGGCCGGCGGCACCGTCACCACCGGGGAGGAGGTGGTGCTGCCCGGCCGCGCCTGCCCCGACCGGACGCTCGAGGTCGACGTGCAGGCGGAGAGGACCAGGGTGAGGATCACGGGGAGGACGAGCAGGGCGGCGAGTGATCGACCGCGGGAGGGGTCAGGCATGGGGTGCTCCTGGGGATGGGTGGGCGGGACTGGGCGGGTTCGGCGAACGGGGCGGAGGCTGATCGACCGCCTACGCCTCAGATCCGCTCCACGCACAGCACCAGCCGCGAGGTCGGACTCGGCGGTCCGCGCAACACCCCGAGCAGAGCCCGCCGGGCCGCCGGCGAGTCGGTGGCCGAGTCCGTCGGACACCGCTGCCCCAGCAACCCGACTCCCGCGGCCGCCAGCATCAGCAATGCGCACATCTCGAGGGCCGGGCGGTCGGTCACGCCGTCTGCAGAAGGATCAGCCACGGCAGGTGTGGGCACGGCCGGGCCGGCGACGGCGACGTACGCGGACACCGAGGCAGCCTGGGCCACCATGCGATGGCCGGCCCGGCCGTCGTGTGCGCTGAGGAGGTACAGACTCAGCAGCCCCACCATCAGAGCGGCCAGCAGGAGCACTCGTCGCATCTACCCGCCCCCCTGTCGCTGTCGTATCGCTGTCGGATCGCCGTCGTGTCGCTGTCGTGTCTGTGTCGTGCTGGTTGCGATTTCCACCGATTCTACCGGTTCAAGAACAAGTAAAATCGGTGTCAGCGAATCGCGTGGATGCGCTCACCTGCGGACCACTCACAGGCGGCCGAAAGCGGTGACGACGGCTCGCTGCCAGAGTCGGTTCGACAGCGACCCGACCGCATGCCCGAGCCGCGCGTCGTTCCCGACCAGCACCCGCGGCCTGCCTCGCGCGGCTCCCCGCAGGATGATCGCAGCGGCGTCGGCGGCGGAGGTCCGAGCCAGCTTCTCCTCGAACAGATCTGAACGGCCCGAGGGCTCCTCGCCCGCGTTGACCGTGCCGTTGCGCGCGATCGAGGTCCGGACGCCGCCGGGATGTACACATGTGACGGCGACCGGATGACGCGCGATCAGCATCTCCATCCGGAGTGATTCGGTAAATCCCCGGACGGCATACTTCGCGGCGACATAGGCACTCTGCGTCGGCATCGCGACGAGTCCGAAGAGACTGGAGATATTCACCAGATTGCCATGGCCGGAGGCGATCAAATACGGCAGGAAGGCCTTCGTACCGTTCACGACGCCCCAGAAGTCCACCGCCATCACGCGTTCGATATCGGTAAAACTCATCCCCAGCACATCACCGCCATGCGAGACGCCGGCATTGTTGATGACCAGTTCGACCCGGCCGAATTCCAGCCCGACCGATTCGGCATACCTCAGCACGGCCTCCCGATCGGTCACGTCGAGCCGGTCCGATCTCAGCATCGCCGCTACGGCGGGGCTCGTCGAGCGGACCAGGTCCACCGTCCCCGCCAGACCGGCCTCGTCCACGTCGGAGATCACCACCACAGCCCCCGCCGCGGCCAGCGCAACCGCCAGGGCCCGCCCGATCCCCGAACCCGCGCCGGTCACCACAGCCACCCGACCTCGAAAACGACCCATGCGATGAAGAATAGAATCGCTGACGACATGGGCGACCCGATGACCGAGAGAGTGCTCGAATCCGCGCGCCCGGTCGACCTGGCCTCCACCATCGGCCCGCTCCGCCACGGCCCCGGCGACCCGTGCCATTCCGCCGGCGCCGACGGCACGATCTGGCGTACGTCGATGATGCCCACTGGGCCCGTCACCTATCTGCTCGATCAACTCGGCGCGCATCAGATCCGTTGTCGTGCTTGGGGTCCGGGCGCTGCCGAACTGATCGATGGCCTCGGCGACCTGCTGGGCGAAACGGACGATTCAAGCACCTTCGCACCGGAGGACCCCAAGCTGGTCGACGCCCATCGGCGCCACCCCGGACTGCGGATCCCCCGGACCGGCCGGGTCCTGGAGTCCCTGATCCCGGCGATCCTCGAGCAGAAGGTCACCGGGAAGGAGGCGTTCCGGGCCTGGCGGGTGCTGGTCACCCGACATGGGACGGATGCTCCAGGCCCGGCACCCACCGGCATGCGGGTGCCGCCGACTGCCGAGCAGTGGCGCATGGTGCCGTCGTGGGACTTCCACCGCGCCGGCGTCGACCCGAAGCGCTCGTCGACCGTCGTGACGTGCGCGCGGTTCGCGCGACAACTGGAAGGCTGCACCGGCCTGGACTCGGCCGGTGCCCGTGCCCGGCTGATGTCGATCCCCGGGATCGGCGCCTGGACGGCCGCCGAGGTGGGGCAACGTGCCCTCGGCGACGCAGACGCCCTGTCCGTCGGCGATTTCCACCTGTCCGGGGTGATCGGCTGGACGATGCTCGGCCGACCGATCGACGACGCCGAGATGGTCGCCTACCTCGAGCCGCTACGGCCGCACCGTCATCGGGTGGTTCGGTTGCTGGAAGTCAGCGGGCAGGCGTTCAAACCAAGATTCGGGCCGCGGATCACCATCCAGGACCATCGCGGTCACTGAACTCCACCCGCATCTCACCCGTAGCCGTCGTCGACCCGGTCAGAGCACCAAAACCAGGACGACGGCAACGATCACGATCGACAGGATGACGGGGATCAGCAGGCCGGGCCAGACCCAGAGCCGCTGCAGCCCGGTCCTGGCCTCTGTCTCGGAACCCGATCCCTGGGGACCTGACTCCACGAACCGCCGGAACATCTGGGTGTCCGCGATGTCGTGGGGATCGTCCGCGCCGGGGCTCGTCATGGGTACATCCAACACCACCGGCGCCGCTGACGGGTCGACGTACGAGCTCGATCCGTCGACTCCGCTGGTCGCTTCCCGGAATTCCGTCGGGGTGGTCGGCCGCCACCGGTCTTTCGGATGGCGGGGGCATGTCCGTTTTGTCCCATAGCCGTTCCGGGCTGGAACGTCCGACCCCGTCCGAACCCGGCCCTCTGGCGCCCGCCGTGCATGGTCCGGTCTCGGCATGGGCCGGTCTCGCGACGGTCCGGTCTCGCGACGGTCCGGTCTCGGCATGGGCCGGTCTCGGCAGATCAGGGGCTCTCCTGCATGTCCGATTCGTCCCATGAGCGTTCCGGGCTGGAACGTCTCCGATCGCCTCGACAGCCCTCCCGCGTCCTCTTGACCAAGGACTGTCGGTGGTCCGGACTAGCCTCGAACGTACGTACAAACAGTGTCGGTGCCCCCCTCCGACCAGCAGTGATCATCCCATGTTCGAACCGAGAGGCAGCCCGTGAATGTGCTCAGCATCGATCCGAAGGCCGACCCGCCGAGTTTAATACCGACCTCGAAACCGACCGACCTAGGTCACGACGAGCTGGAACTGATCCGCGTCCGGTTGAGCGCAGCTGCCGGCCGGATGGCGTCTGCCGAGTGCTGGTGGCTCGATCTGGTCGCCGAGTGCGACGAGACGCTGGCCTGGTTCGGCTACGGCGTCCGCGACTGCGCTCACTGGGTCGCGTATTCCTGTTCGATGAGTCTCGGCACAGCCCGCGAACACGTTCGTGTCGCGCGGGCGCTCCGCACGTTGCCGCTGATCCACGGCGAGTTCGCCGCCGGACGGTTGTCCTATTCCAAGGTCCGTGAGGCAACTCGGATCGCGGGCCGTGTCGAGGAAGCCACCCTGCTCTCGCTGGCCCAGACCCTGACCGCCTCGCAGTTCGAGACCTCCACCCGAAAGTTCCGCAAATATGATCCGGATCGGGTGGAGCAACAGAAACGACGCAAGGCCCGGTGGTTCGTCGACGACGACGGGATGGTGGTCCTGACTGCCCGCCTGCCGGCCGAGGAGGGGGCGGAACTCATCGCGGCCCTTGATTCGTCGGCGCACCAGCTGTCAGCGCAGCGCGCCGACGCCACCCCTGGCACATCATCACCATCAGCAGATTCCACGCAGCCGCCCGGTGCCGGAGCCCCTTTCGGCATCTTCGACAACTGCACTGTGGAAGCCTCCGCGGTTCGGCGAGCACCCGATCCATCGGTGAGCTGCGTCGATGCGCTGCTCCGCGTCGCGCGCGGGTTCTTGGCCGGCAGCCCCGCGGATCCGTCCGGCGAGGATCGCCATCTGGTCGTGGTGCACGTCGATGCCCGCCTTCTCGCCGAGACGGTCGGACTGCCGGTCCCCGAGTCGGTGGCGCCTGAATCGGTAGCGCCTGAGCCACTGAGTTCCCCATCGGAGGCGCCGCCGGCGGCCGAAAGGCTGCGGGCCGCAGACGAGCACGAGCACCTGGACGTCTCGGCGGTCCCCGCGGAGAAATGCTGCGAGGTCGCCCGCATCGGTGGCGTCGCACCGGGAACGGCGGCGAGGCTGGCGTGCGACGCGATGGTCGTCGCCATGGTCCGCGGTCACGCGGGCGCGGTCCTGAACTACGGCCGCAGGCGACGGCTGGTTTCGCCGCACCAACGGAGGGCCCTGATGGTCCGGGACGGCAGCTGTCAGTTCCCGTCCTGTGCCCGGACGACGCACCTCGTGGCCCACCACGTGCAGCACTGGGCCGCCGGTGGTACGACGGATCTCGGCAATCTGGTTCTGCTGTGCCAGCTCCACCACATGGCAGTCCACGAAGCCGGTTTCGGCGTCGCAGCCGCGGCGGACTCGACGAAGTCGGTACCCCGGTGGCAGTTCACCGACCCCGGAGGCATCGTGCTCGAGCCCGGTCGCTTCCGTGTCGATCAAGGCGACGGGTCCGGGTTCAGGACTACCTTCCCGTTGGACCGGGATCTGGACGAGATCACCCGGTGGACAGATCGTGGGTCCGAAGCCATCCGCCCGCGGTGGGCCGGAGAGAAGGTCAGCATCGGTGACATCGTCGACGTCCTACTGCGAAACACTCTTGACAGCAACCCCATCGACCGTCAGAAGGCGGCGTGATCGGACCGTTGTGGGGCCATGGCCCGGGGGCGCCCGTGGGGCCATTGCTCTGCGCGCACCCGGGGGGCTACGGTTTGGGCTCGTGAAGGTGTGAGGAAGCCGGTGTAAATCCGGCACGGTCGCGCCACTGTGAGCAGCGTTCGGGGTCTCCCCGGTTTCTGTGAGTCAGGTCTTCCGCCTTCACGTGCCCCCTCGATCACGGGACGCAGAATCCCGGAAGGAGCTCCACCATGACCACTGCTGCCACCAGCGTGGCGTCACCGACGGCCATCCCCACCCAGGTCGTCATCCCACTGTCCAAGGCTGCAGCCTGGCTGATCACGGCCACATCCCTGGCGCTCGCCGTGTACTACTTCGTGGGCATCGACCAGGGCGCCACCTCGGTCTTCGGGAGCAACACCGCCATCCACGAATTCGTGCACGACGCACGCCACTTCCTCGGCTTCCCCTGTCACTGAGCCGATCTCAGTCACCGAGCCCGTGAACATCGCAGCCAAATTGATTCTCAGAGGCCTGCTGGTCGGCGCCATCGCCGGCCTGTTGGCGCTCGCCTTCACTCGCATCTTCGCCGAACCGGTGATCAACAGGGCGATCGACTACGAATCCGCACGGGACGAGGCGCAGCACGCCTTGGACAAGGCTGCGGGCCTGCCCGTCGACGAACACGGCCACGACATCTTCAGCCGGACGATCCAGGCCAATCTCGGCATCGGAGTGGGGATGATCCTCTTCGGTGCTGCCGTTGGCACCCTGTTCGCGGTGGTCTACACCGTGTCCCTCGGCCGGGTGGGCGCGCTCCGGCCTCGGACGCTCGCAGTCCTCGTCGCAGGCGGAGGATTCCTCGCGCTCTACCTGGTGCCGTTTCTTGCCTATCCGGCCAACCCTCCGGCCATCGGCCACAAGGACACGATCAAGGAACGCAGCGTTCTGTATCTGCTGATGGTGGCCGCCGCAATCGTGTTCCTCGCGTTCGCCGTGCTGCTCGGCAAGCGGCTGACGGCACGCTTCGGCCACTGGAACGCGCCACTGATCGCCGCGGCGGCCTATGTCGTCGTGATCGGCGCGGCGACAGCCCTGTTGCCGTCATTCGGGATGCTCGCCACGAACGTCCAGCACTACGGGGCGCAGGCCACCGAGACGCCACTGCCCCTGCTGGATACCAAGGGCACCATCGTCTTCCCCGGTTTCCCGGCCGACGATCTGATCCAGTTCCGACTGTATTCGGTGGGCGCCCAGCTCGTCCTCTGGGCGGCCATCGGGTTGCTGTTCGCTCCGCTGGCCCACCGGGTGCTGGAACCGACGGACCGTCTTCGACAGGCGTCAGGTGATCGGGAGAAAGCGGCTGTCTGACGACGTCATCGACGAGATCGCTGATCTCGGACCGCATTTCGCAATGGAGATCAGCGATCCCGATAGCGGCGACGGCAACAACAGCAGCAACAACGGTGATCCCTGGCAACCGATTGGTGCCTTGATCGATGGCTCCGCAACTCTTCTGACGCGCTACCGGCAGGTCCAGGACGCACTGACCGCGATGTCCGGGGCACCGGTCGAACTGCGGGTCGCCGCCTCGGTGGGTCATCTCGGTCTCGTCGCCAGGTTGGTCTGCCCGGCGTTCGGAGCTGCGCTCCTCGGCTACCGGCTCGACCTCACCGGGGTGAGGTGGCAGCCGGTGGTGGGCGGAATCCTGCCGCTCTCCGTTCCGCGCTCCGCGCTGACACCGGGGATCGGGACGACCCAAATCGTCGGTGCGCCGATCATCGACCTGCTCGACCGGACGAACGGACTTTCTGTCTCTCGGAAAGTACTGTGGGGCAACGTATTCTCGGCCGTGAACGGGGCCGCTAACACCGTCTCCAGTATCCGACCCGATCTGGCCGACCGAGCTCGCGCGCTCGCCGGCGAAGTGCTTGCCGGATCACCCCTTCGCGACACGTTCGTCGGGACCCCGGGCCGCGACGGCCGCCGGCGGAGCTGCTGCCTGATCTACCGGATCGCCCCACCGAACAGTGGAAGTTATTGCGGCGACTGCATTCTCGCGGTCAACTGAGCAAATCGACCGCGGCACTTCCGGACGGTCTTCCGTTGATCTGCAACTCGATGCGGTGTCTACCGGGGTAGTGCACGCGAGTGGTGATGGGCCGGAACGAATGTCGTTTGACGATGGCCAGATCCTGCCCACCCGGAAGATCACGTACCGCGAGCTTGAAGACCTTCGGCGACGTGGAGCCATTCGCCTTGACGAAATGCACCACGTAGTCGATAGCCAGGTGGACGATTTCCGGTCCGTCGTGACGAAGGCCGAACGACAGTTCCACGACCTCGCCCATCGTCACTGCCGACCGATCGAGCACCAGCGGCGAGACCTGCAGACCTGCGACCTCGGGAAAGCCCATCAGCCGCAACGCCTCCGGATGTCCCTGCTTGATCAGCGTCCGCATCGCATGTCGGACGAGTCGTGCGGTGGTCAGGGCCGGCGCACCCAGCCATCGCTCAGCCGTGCGGAGCGCGAGATCGGCCTCGAGCCGACTGAGATCCCGGTGCTGGCCCTGTCCCCGGTGTCGGCCACGGCCGCCGCCGTGGCCGGCGTCCGCGAGGCCGGTTACGTGGTCTGGGTGACGATGCCCGGTTCGCCGACGATCGGCACGGATCCCGCCGTCGGCGCTCTCGACGGCCCGGATTCGAGGACTGCGCAGGTCACCGAGGTCGCCGCCGCCGCCGGGGCTCCCGGCGGCGTCCTGATCGTCCAGCCGGTCGCCAGATCCGAAGGGGAATCGGTGATCCGGCTGCTCGTCACCGATGACGACCTGTCCGCCGGCGTGCGCCGGATCTGGCTGCTGCTGGGCGGGATCGGCCTCGTCCTCTTCCTGCTGTCGATCTTCGTCGCCGATCGGCTGGCCCGCGCGATGACGAGGCCTATCACCCGGCTCGCCGAGACCGCGGAGCTGCTCGGTCGAGGCGACGTCGGCGCGCGGGTGCAGCCTGCCGGCCCGCCCGAGGTCGCCTCCGTCGGTGCGGCACTGAATCGGCTCGGCGGGCGCATCGGTGATCTGCTGATCAGCGAACGGGAGTCGGTGGCCGACCTCCGACATCGCCTCCGGACCCCGGTGACGGCTCTCCGTCTCGACGTCGAAGGTCTCACCGACGATGACGCCCGCGGTCGGCTCGCCGCCGATGTGGACGCACTCGACCGCGCCGTCGACGAGGTCATCCGCTCGGCCCGGCGTGCCACCGATCCGGACGCGGCCACCTGTGATGCAGCGGCGGTGGTTCGCGACCGCATGGTCTTCTGGTCGGTGCTCGCCACCCATCAGCACCGGCCGGTGACGACGTCGGTCACCGCTTCCCCGGTGCCGGTCCGCGCGGCGGCGAGCGACCTCGCCGCCGCTCTGGACTCGTTGGTGGGCAACGTCTTCGCCCACACCGGTGATGACGTGGCCTTCGAGGTGAGGTGCTCGTCCGCGTCCGGTGGAGGAGCGGTCGTCGCGGTGCTGGACGCGGGACCGGGATTCGCGCCGGGGGCCGGACGACGGGGCGAATCGGGCGGCGGATCGACCGGTCTCGGCCTCGACATCGCCCGTCAGATCGCGGAGTCTTCGGGCGGATCGCTGACGGTCGCCAGGTCCGCGGACGGCCGCACAGCGGTGACGATCGAGCTCGGCCCGATGGTGACGGGTGGATGACCCGTTCGTCAGGAGCGCCTCCGCGGCTCGCTGCCGGTGCCTCCGCTGACCCTGGATCCGACCCCGATCGGCGGCTGAACGGACCGGAACTCCATCTGCTCCGTGATCGACCCGAAGCGCAGCGCCGGCAGGTCACGCAGGTAGTTCATCGTCACCCGCCAGGGGGCGACGGTCCCCTGCTGCGGGAAGTCCTTGACCGACCTCCGGACGTAACCGGCTGCGAAGTCCAGGAACTGGACCCCCGGCACCGAAGGGTCGGCCACCGGAACTGCTGCAGCGTAGTGCTTCTCCCGCATCAGGTTCAGCAGCCGACAGACGTACTCCGAGGTCAGGTCGACCTTCAGCGTCCAGGACGCGTTCGTGTAGCCGATCGCGAAGGCGAAGTTCGGCACCCCGGCGAGCATCATGCTCTTGTAGGCCATGCTCGCCGGCAGGTCGACGTCCTGCCCGTCCACCGACAACTGCATCCCGCCGAACGCCAGCAGATTGAGACCGGTTGCGGTCACGACGATGTCGGCCTCCAGCACATCCCCCGAGGCCAGCCGCACCCCGGTCGGGACGAACTCGGCGATCTGGTCGGTCACCATCGTCGCGGTGCCGTCGGACAGCGAGCGGAACAGATCGCCGTCCGGCACGACGCACAGCCGCTGGTCCCATGGGTTGTACCGGGGCGTGAAGTGGGTGGCGACGTCGAATCCCGGCGGCAGCTGACGCCTCACCCCGCGGAGCAGGAACTTCTTCGCCGCCTTCGGCCAGCGGCGGGTGATCCGGTAGCTCGCCATCGTGGTCAAGACGTTCTTCCAGCGGGACATCAGGAAGGCCGGACCGGCCGGCAGGATCCGCCGTGCCCGGTCGTTGAAGGCGTCCTCGGCGGGAAGCGAGATGACATAGGTCGGCGACCGCTGCACCAGGGTCACCCCGTCGGCCGTGCGCGCCATCGCGGGTACCAGCGTCATCGCGGTCGCACCACTGCCGATCACCACCACCTTCTTGCCCGCATGGTCCAGGTCCGCCGGCCACTCCTGGGGGTGGACCAACTGCCCGGTGAAGGAATCGACGCCCGGCCAGTCCGGCTGAAAACCCTTGTCGTAGCGGTAGTACCCGCTGCAGCAGTAGAGGAAGCGGCACGTCATCCGGACCGCGTCCTCGCCCTGCTGGATCTGCAGCGTCCACCGGGAATCCACGGAGGACCATTCCGCCCGAACCACCCGCCGCCCGAATTGGATCCGGCGGTCGATGCCCTGCTCACGGGCGGTGTCGCGAACGTAGCGCAGGATCGAGGGTCCGTCGGCGATCGCTGCGCTCCCGGCCCACGGCCGCAGTCGGTACCCGAGCGTGAGCATGTCGGAGTCGGAGCGGACCCCCGGATACCGGAAGAGGTCCCAGGTCCCGCCGATGCTGTCGCGGCCTTCGAGGATCGTGTACGTGAGATCGGGGCACTTGGTCTGGAGATGGTGCGCCGCACCGATTCCGGACAGACCGGCACCCACGATCACCACATCGACGTGCTCGGTGATCGTGGGGCTCGGATCAGGCATTCCACCACGGTACGTGCAGACGGATCACACTGATCAGACCGTGACGCCGTAATCCCTGGCGATCCCGGTGAGGCCGGAGGCGTAGCCCTGGCCGACGGCCCGGAACTTCCACTCGGCTCCGTTGCGGTAGATCTCGCCGAAGACCATGGCCGTCTCGCTCGAGGCGTCCTCGGTGAGGTCGTAGCGGGTGATCTCGGTGCCGTTCGCCTGGTTGACGATGCGGATGAACGCATTGCGGACCTGGCCGAAGCCCTGCTGGCGGACCTCCGCGTCGTAGACGCTGACCGGGAAGACGATCTTGTCGATCTCGGCTGGAACGGCGGCCAGGTTGACCTTGATCGACTCGTCGTCGCCGTCGCCCTCACCGGTGAGGTTGTCACCGGTGTGCTCGACGGAGCCGTCCGGGGAGGTTTTGTTGTTGAAGAAGACGAAGTGACTGTCCGACAACACCTTTCCGTCCGCCTTCAGCATGATCGCGGAGGCGTCGAGGTCGAAATCCGTGCCGGTGGTGGTGCGGGCGTCCCAGCCGAGTCCGACGAGGACCGCGGTGAGGCCCGGGGCCTCCTTGCTCAGTGAAACGTTACCGCCCTTGGTGAGGCTGACTCCCATGACATGCCCTTCTGTTTGTCCTGCTCTGGTTGATGTTTCGGGTTCGGTACCGGTGGGTCGCCTGCCCTGTGGAACAACTAGCGCCTGGGGCCCTTGCCGCTGATCTTGGCCATCAGCGAGGTGAGCTTCTCCCGGTTCTCCGGCTTGGCCGCAGCGGCCTTGGCCTTGTCGGCCAGGCGCCGGCCCTGCGGACTCTGCAGGAGGCTGGTGAGTTTGCTGGCGAGGGATGCCACGGTGTTCTCCTTCTTTCTTGGGCCGACTGTCTGGGCCGATGACTCCACTGTGCGCTGCCCGAGTACGGCAATGACAGGTCAGTATTCGGCGACCAATCCGAGAATGAATTGCTGATGTTCGGCAGCGCAAATGATAGAGACGCCGCCCTAGGTGTGGCTTCCCATCGCGAAATGGCCCTGGATCGTGGCCGCCGACAGGACGGTGTTCGGCGAGGCCGCACTGCCGTAGTAGATGGCCACCGACGCAAGAGAGCCGACCAGCGAGTACGGCGCAGCGGTGGCACCCAGGAGGCCGAGGACGGGCGATCCGACGTTGATCGTGCTCGTGTTCGGCTGCACCTGGAAGCACTGGATCCGCCACTTCGACGGACTGGAGGTGTCGTTGGAGGCCGCCGTCGTGGTCGTGGTGACTGCGAGGACGCCGTCGACCCACAGTGTCAGCACCGCCGGATACGTCGCTCCCGCCGACGGTGGTGCCGGGTTCGGCTGCACGGTGGCGACCAGGTGGTGCCAGGCGGAGTTGTTCACGGCGGTCGGCCCGGTCAGGTAGGTGGTGGCCGCGGCCAGCGTGCCGGCCAGCGAGACATTGGCCCCGGACACCGACGTGACGTTGGGGGTGCTCACCGCCAGCACCGGTCGACCACCACTGTTGAGATACAGCAACCGATCCGGCAGGGTGCCGGCGGTCTCACTGCCCGGCGAATACCCGATGACGGGGCCGCCCGCCGTCGTACCCGTGTTCACCCACGCCTCCAGGGTGATCGCCGGGGTCGCCTGCGCATTCCACGCCGCCGCAGAGGAGATGCCGTTGTTGGCAGTTCCGGTGCTCGGCGGGAACAGGCAGGTACCCCCGAAGTTGACCTTGGCGGCCGTCGCTGACGGGTGGATGCCGGGCGGCCCTGCCGATTGGAAGGTCACTGCGGGCGGTTGGGTGATACCACCGAGCAACCCATTGCAGCCGAGAGGAAGCAGCCCTCCTCCGTTCAACGTGCAACCACCTGGCGCCGTGTACTGGTAGCTGTGCGCATTGCCGGAGGCGTCGGTCGCCGCGGCAGTGGTGGCCGAGGACCCGGAAGGGCCGGCGTCCGTCAGGGGGAGGTAGAGCACGGGGCTGTCGGCGAGCACGACCTCCTGGTAGCTGCCGAACCGGAACGTGTTGCCGGTGTTGACGTTGGTCGCGGTGAAGACCGCACCGGTCGGCGTCAGGAGCAGTGCGGGCAGCACGCCGACCACCACGATCAGCAGCGATGCCCACCAGACGCCATGCGCCAAGCGGCGGTACCGGCCGGACCGACGGCGACGCTCAGACACGAGCTGTTCGCGCCCTGGCGTGGCGTGGCTGGTGCGGGATCAGCTCCGGGTCGGACCGCCAGGCGGCCACCGCCCCGGCCACCGACAGCCAGAACAGCAGGAACGGTACCCAGTGGTGCTGCTGCAACCAGATCATCGGCAGCCCGATCCAGCCCACCTTGATGCGTCCGAGACCCACGATGTCCGAAGGGACGGACGTGCGCGGGTCGTCGCTGACATTCGCGTCGCCCTTCGTGGTCACCGAGTCCCCGTGGATCGAGACCAACCGATGGGTGGTCAGCGCGCCCTCGAGAGCCGGGTTGTGGAAGGTGACGACCTGGCCATCGGTGTAGTCGCTGCGCCGCTGCACGATCACCACGTCGCCGATCATGATCTTCGGTTCCATCGAGCCGGACTTCACCACGTAGGCCGACCAACCGGGCAGTGCCGCGGGAAGCGTCGCGATCAGGGTGCCGCCGATCACCAGCGTCAACCAGAACCGTCCGAGGACGGAGCCGACGAATCGCAGCCACCACAGGAATCCGGTCGGCGGCGAGGACGCACCCTCGTCAGGATCGTCCTCGCCGTCCATCGTCAGATCCGGCTGTCGCCGGCGGATCAGGTGCCGACCGTCTGGCTCCAGTTGAAGGCCGCGCCCGCGCCGCCACCCTGCAGGGTGTTTCCGAGGCCCGAGTTCAGCGTCCACTGGATCAGGAAGAGTCCCCACTCACCGGTCGCCGTACCGGCCGTGGTCCAGCCGGTCGAGACCCCTGTGGTCGACAACCCCGACAGCACACCGCTTGCCACCGCGACCACGCCCGTGGGAGTGGCGGGAGTGGTCGCGCTGGCCGGTGCCGACAGCGGGGCCACCGACTTGATCCAGTTGTCGCAGGCCAGATGCGCCGCGGCGTCCGAGGCCGCAGCCGTCGGACCGTACTGGACATTGACGGTCAGGCTCCCTGTCAGATCCGGCGCCGGGGTGGTGACCAGATTGCTGACGTTGAACAAGACAGGCCCGGGCACGTTGCCGGTGGCCTTCACGGTGATGCACTTGGTCCCCGTCTGCCCCGGGATCAGGAAGTTCGTCTTCTGCGGTACGGAGATGTTGGAAGTGCCACCGGTCGCGAAGATCGCCGTCGTGCCGGCCTGGAAGGTGCCGACGTCGCCGTCGTTCGTCAGGGTCAGACTGGCTGCCGACCAGGTGTTCCCGGTGTTGCCGGTGGTCGCGGTGAACGCCGCGGTGGAGCCCTGCCAGACCATCACGCCCAACATCAACAACGCTGCCGGGATCACGCCGGCCCGAAGGACGTTCCGGGATCGGGACCGATGATGAATGGACATGGGAGTCTCCCTACCTGCGGCGGACGACCGCGAACGCGGCCCCCGTCCGACAGTGTGCTGTCCACGTCGCTCATCGTCACCCCAGCAGGTTTGGCACTCCACCCTGAGAGTGAAAATCGATTGCAGACAGTGAGATCGAGTATCCACCAAGGCGTGCGATCGGGTCATCGGATGAGGAACTCCCGAAACTTCGGGCACCGATTGCTACTTCGATTCCGCCCGGATCCTCGGTTGGCTCAGCCCGCGGTGGCTCCTCGCCCTTTCGGATGATTCTCACGGTCGGCAGTCACGATCTTGCGCACGGGCGCAACTAATGAGAGCATCGCTCTTGTATCGGACTGTTGCTCACCGGAAGGTTCTGATGTCGACCCTCAACTTCACTGATGTGCTCTATTTCGTCGCCGAGATCCTGGTCTACGTGGCGGTGGCGTGGTGGGGCTTCACCCGCGACGTCCCTGGCCCGCTCCGGTGGTGCCTCGCGCTCGGCCTGCTGGTGCTGTTCGCCGTCACCTGGGGGTTGCTCGCCTCACCGAGGGCGACCTTTCCCCTGCACGGGGTCGCTGACGCCGCCTTCCGGATTGCCTGGTTCGGCCTCGGCGCCGCCGCGGCGATCGTCGTCATCGTCCAGCGGTCGACGGCGGCGGTCAGTCACTGACGTCGATCAGGACCTTGCCGACGGCCGACTCCTGCACGGCCACATGGGCTTTCGCTGCATGCGCGAGCGAGAAGTGGTGCTGCGGCAGGCAGAGGCGGACGGCGTCGTCGGCCAGCGCGGCACTGACGGAGACCACCCCGCGTTCCTTCGCGTCGTGCGGTGCCCGGTAGATCAGGACGAATTGCCAGCGGGCATTCACCACCATGGACGGGCGCACCGGCAGCGACATCTCCGAGCCACCGTCCTCGGAGTACAGGGAGATTGCCCCGTTGTCCGCGATCACGGCCGCATCGATCGCCGCGTTCACCGCCGCGGACACCTCGACGATGGTCTCGACGCCCTTCGGCACGATCCGGCGGACCTGCGCTGCGACGTCGGTGTCGCGATAGTGGATGACGTGATCGGCGCCCGCCGCAGCGGCCAGCTGCGCCTTGTCGGGGGTGCTCACCGTGGTGATGACGGTCGCGCCGGCCCAGTGGGCGAGCTGGATCGCCGCGTTGCCGACGGCGCCGGCACCACCGGCCACGAGCACGTGACGGCCGGTCAGGGACCCTGGCGTCAGCAGGTTCGGGCCGTCCTCGTTGACGGTCAGGCAGCGGTGCGCCGTCAGGAACGGGATGCCGAGCCCGGCTCCCAGGTCGAAGGACGCGGTCGGGGGCAGTTCGACCGCCTGGGCCTCCGGTATCAGGGCGAAGTCCTGGGTGGTGCCCTCGCTCCGCTGCCAGGCGGCCTCCCAGATCCAGACGCGCAGCCCGATCCGACCGCTGTCGACGCCGGGACCCACCGCGTCGATGACGCCGGCACCGTCCTGTCCAGGTACCTGCGCCGGCTCGACCGCAGCCGACTGCGGGCCGCCGCGCCTCGACTTCCAATCGGTCGGATTGACGCCGGACCGGTGGATGCGCACCCGCACCTGGCCGGGACCCGGTTCCAGCAGCGGCTTCTCGATCAACGTGAGGACCTCGGGACCACCGGTGACGGAGTAGACGACAGCGCGGGGGTAGGTGGATGCAGTCATGCCCTGCACTATCCCAGGCCGACGAAACGCGCTCAGGCCCAGAGGTCGTCGAGAGCGGGCATGGCCACGGTTCCGGTTCGGGCCCCGGGCCGGCGACCGGCCGACGGTCGTTCCGGAACGATTTCGTGGACGTCGAGCACGGACAGGGCGGCGGCGTCGATGAATCGGCTGACCTGCGCGAAGCTGTGCTTGTCGTCGCGACCGAAGCGGTGGTGGGGCATCCGCAGCGGTGCGTACAACGAGAGCTCGTCGGCGGCCCTCGTCACCGCGACGTAGAACAGCCGCTGCTCCTCGAGCAGGCCGTCATTGCTCGTCAGGGCCATGTCGGAAGGGAACGCCCCGTCGGCCAGGTGCATCACGTGGACCACCGGCCACTCCAGGCCCTTCGCCGAGTGCACGGTGGAGAGCACCAGGTAATCGTCGTCCAGATGGGGCGGGCCGGCCAGGTCCGACGTCGACGCGGGCGGGTCCAGGGTCAGCTCGGCGACGAAGGCGGCGAGGTCAGGCGCCATCCCAGCCGCAGCGATCAGCCGCTCGAGGTCGCCGAGGCGGGCTACGGAGTCCGGGTAGCGGGTGGTCATCAGCGGGCGCAGGGCGCGCAGACAGGCCGCCGCCCGATCGGCGACGCTGGGCAGATCGCGGGCACGGGCCACCCCGTCGAGCGTCACGGTGAGGGCCAGCCGGCTCATCGCCGGGGCAGCGGCGACGGCCTCGGCCACCCAACCGCCCGAGAGCTCCCCCACCGCAACGACTTCCAGCAGATCACGGGCCCGGGCCGGGCCGATACCGTCGTGCAGGCGCAGCAGCCGGTACCAGGCGACCTCGTCGACCCGGTTGGCGGTCACTCGCAGGATCGCGACCAGATCCTTGACGTGGGCAGCCTCCAGGAACTTCAGCCCGCCGAACTTCACGAACGGGATCCGTCTGGCGGTCAGCTCGATCTCCAGCAGATCGCTGTGATGCCCGGTCCGCATGAGCACGGCCTGATCCCGCAGCGGGCGGCCGTCCGTCGCGGCCGTGAGTACGGCGTCGGCGATCGCCCTGGCCTCGGCGGGCGCGTCATGACACCGGACCAGCCTCGCCCGGTGCCCACCCTCACGCAGCGAATGCAACCGCAGGCTATGCCCGGACGTACTGGGCCGCACCGCATTCGCCAGATCGAGCAGTCGCTGACGGGAGCGGAAGTTGCGTTCCAGCCTGATCACCGTGACGTCGTCGAAGGCTGCGGTCAAGCCGATCAGGTGGTCGCTGTCGGAGCCGCGGAAGCCGTAGATGGCCTGCGCGTCGTCGCCCACCACGGTGAGCCCATGGCCCGTCGGACGGAGTCCGAGCACGATGTCCACCTGGGTCTGGTTGACGTCCTGGTACTCGTCGACCAGCACGTGGTCCCAGCGACCGGCGATCTCCGGCTGCAGCACCGGATCCGCCAGCAGGCTGCGCCAGGCCAGCAGGAGATCGTCGAAGTCCAACATCCCGCGCGCCCGCTTCCGGGCCACGTACGCGCGGAGCACATCGGTGATCTTCTCGGTGTGCGGGTCGAGCCACGGGAAATCGGTGGCGATCAACGCCCTGGCCGGGGTGCCGGTGGAGACCGATCGGGAGTACAGGTCGATCAGCGCCGCCGGGTTGGGCATCCGCGCGTCCTTCTCGGCGAGCCCGTGGTCGTGCCGGAGCAGGTCCATCGCGTCCACCGAGTCGGCGCGATCCAGCACCGAGACGTCCGCGGGCAGGCCGAGCACATCGCTGTAGCCGGTGACCATCTGGTGCGCCACCGCGTGAAAGGTGCCGCCCTGCAGCCGCCGCGCGGCCTCCCGCCGGGTGCACATGGCCGCGGCCCTGGTCAGCATGTCGTCTGCGGCCCGGCGGGTGAAGGTGAGCAGCAGGATCCGCTCCGGGGGCACACCACGATCGATGAGGTTCGCCACCCGGGCGGTCAGCGTGCGGGTCTTCCCGGTGCCGGCCCCGGCCAGGATGACCAACGGCGCGTCACCGTGGGTCGCCGCGGCGAGCTGTGGGTCGTCCAGGCCGGCGTCCCACCCTGCCTGATCCAACCCTGCCTGATCCGTCCCGGTCTCGAACATACGTTTGATGGTAGCCCCGCGGGTCTCCAAGGGGGCGCGGCAACGCATCTTTCCTCGTGTTGCCGGGCCCATCTTGTGCCAACCAGGGCTGGCTCGTAAGTTCAGGCGGGTGGAGAACCCGACTCAGACCCCAGACCCGGCACGTGGCGCAGAGATCAGGAAACTGGATCGCGAGCACGTCTTCCATTCCTGGTCCGCGCAGGCGTTGATCGACCCGATCCCGATCGCCGGCGCCCTCGGCAGTGAGTTCTGGGACTACGACGGCAACCGGTATCTGGACTTCTCCTCCCAGCTGGTCAACGTCAACATCGGCTACCAGCACCCGAAACTGATCGCGGCGATCACCGAGTACGCGTCCAAGTTGTGCACGATCGCGCCCACCTTCGCCAATGATGCGCGGAGCGAGGCAGCCGCGCTGATCGCCGGCAAGGCGCCCGGCGACCTGAACGCCGTCTTCTTCACCAACGGCGGCGCCGAGGCCAACGAGAACGCCATCCGGATGGCCAGACTGCACACCGGCCGGCAGAAGATCCTGACGATGTACCGCAGCTACCACGGCGCCACCGCCAACGCGATCGTTGCCACCGGCGATCCCCGCCGCTGGGCCAGCGAGGTCGGCGTGAGCGGGTTCGTGCACTTCTGGGGTCCTTACACCTATCGCTCGGCGTTCTACAGCGCCGACGAGCAGCAGGAGTGCGCCCGCGCGCTGGAGCACCTGGAGAGCGTGCTGACCGTCGAGGGTCCGGCCACCGTCGCGGCGATCCTGCTGGAGTCCGTGGTCGGCACCAACGGCATCCTGGTCCCGCCGGACGGCTACCTCGCCGGCGTCCGCGAGCTCTGCGACCGGTTCGGCATCCTGCTCATCGCCGACGAGGTGATGGCCGGGTTCGGGCGCTGCGGCGAGTGGTTCGCGATCGACCACTGGGGCGTCACCCCCGACCTCATCACCTTCGCCAAGGGCGTCAACAGCGGCTACCTCCCGTTGGGCGGCGTCGTCATCTCCGACCCCATCGCGGAAACGTTTGCGCACAAGGCGTTTCCCGGTGGGCTGACCTATTCCGGCCACCCGTTGGCCTGCGCCTCCGCGGTCGCCAGCATCAAGATCTTCGAGGAGGAGGGCATCGTCGAGAACGCCCGCCGGCTCGGCGCCGAGGTGGTCGGGCCGGAACTGGAGAAGCTCGCCGACCGGCACCCCAGCATCGGCGAGGTCCGCGGGCTCGGGATGTTCTGGGCCATCGAGTTGGTCAAGGACCGCGAGACCAGGGAGCCGCTGGTGCCCTACAACGCGACCGGGTCCGACGCGAAGCCGATGGCCGAGTTCACCGCTGCCTGCAAGCAGAGCGGACTGTGGCCGTTCGTGCACTTCAACCGGACCCACGTGGTGCCGCCCTGCACCATCACCGAGGTCGAACTGCGCCGCGGCCTGAGCCTGCTCGACGAGGCCCTCACGGTGGCCGACTCCCACTACACCGGGCCAGGCGCCTGACAGCCGGATCGACACCGCCGCGTCACACGGCCGTCATCTGGCCTCTGGACAATCACAGCTTCCCCACGACGTCAGACCATTCGCAGAATATCGGCACCAAGAGAGGCCCGCGGGAAATGACCGTCATCAAGGCAGCGCTCACCCAACTCGCCTGGACCGGCGACAAAGAGTCCATGATCGCGTTGCACGAGGAATACGCCCGCAAGGCGGCCGCGCAGGGCGCACAGATCATCTGCTTCCAGGAACTCTTCTACGGTCCGTATTTCGGGATCGTCCAGGACCAGAAGTACTACGAGTACACCGAAACGGTCCCCGGCCCCACCGTCGAAAGATTTCAGGCCGTGGCCAAGGAACTCGGCATCGTCATGGTCCTACCGGTGTACGAGGTGGCCAACGAGGGCGAGTACTACAACACCGCCGCCGTGGTGGACGCCGACGGGACCTACCTCGGCAAATACCGCAAGCACCACATCCCGAACCTCCCGCAGTTCTGGGAGAAGTTCTATTTCCGGCCGGGAAATCTCGGATATCCGGTTTTCCAGACCGCGGTCGGACGGGTCGGCGTGTACATCTGCTATGACCGTCATTTCCCCGAGGGCTGGCGTGAACTCGGCCTCAACAACGCCCAGATCGTCTTCAATCCCTCTGCGACCAAACCCGGTCTGTCCAACCGCCTCTGGGAACTGGAGCAGCCGGCTGCCGCAGCCAACAACCAGTACTTCATCGGTGCCAACAACCGCGTCGGCATGGAGACCGAGGAATTCGGCGAGGACGCCGTCCGGTTCTACGGCTCCAGCTACTTCGTCGGCCCCCGCGGCAACTACGTCGGTGAGATCGCCTCGCAGGGTGACAACGAGCTGATCGTCCGGGATCTCGATCTCGCCGAGCTGACGCAGGCCCGCAACGATTGGCAGTTCTACCGCGACCGCCGGCCGGAATCGTACACCAGGACCACCGCACCCTGATCTGCGCACCTTGATCCGTAGGAGAACACACATGACCACCCTGATCAGCGGCGGAACCGTCGTGAGTTCGACCGGAGCGAGCAAGCAGGACGTCCTGGTGGACGGCGACACCATCGTCGCGCTGCTGGCGCCCGGCTCGACCGCACTCGGCGTCGACCTGGCCTCCTCGGTCGACCAGGTCATCGACGCAGCCGGGAAGTACGTCATCCCCGGCGGTATCGATGCGCACACCCACATGGAGATGCCCTTCGGCGGCACCAACGCGTCGGACTCCTTCGAGACCGGCACCAGGGCAGCCGCCTGGGGCGGGACGACGACGATCGTCGACTTCATCGTGCAGTCGCACGGGATGCGGGTCCTGGACTCGGTCGCGTCCTGGCACCAGAAGGCGGCCGGCAACTGCGCGGTCGACTACGGGTTCCACCAGATCGTCGGGGACGTCAACGCCGAGTCGCTGGCGTCGATGGATGCGCTGATCGACGAGGGCATCACCAGTTTCAAGCTCTTCATGGCCTACCCGGGCGTCTTCCTGTCCAGCGACGGGCAGATCCTGCAGGCGATGCAGACGGCCGCCGGCAACGGCAGCCTGATCATGATGCACGCCGAGAACGGGAGTGCCATCGACGTTCTCGTGCAGCAGGCGCTGGCACGTGGCGAGACGGCGCCCTACTACCACGGCGTCACCCGGCCGTGGCAAGCCGAGCAGGAGGCCACCCACCGCGCCATCATGCTGGCCGACATCACCGGCGCCCCACTGTATGTCGTGCACGTCTCGGCCAAGCAGGCGTTGGCCCGGATCGCCGAGGCCCGCAACACCGGGCAGAACGTGTTCGCCGAGACCTGCCCCCAGTACCTGTATCTCTCGTTGGAGGAGAACCTCGGGGCACCGGGATTCGAAGGGGCGAAATGGGTCTGCTCCACGCCGTTGCGCTCCCGCGAGGAGGGGCACCAGGACGAGCTGTGGCGCTACATCCGCACCGGTGACGTCACCACCGTCTCCACCGACCACTGCCCCTTCTGCATGAAGGGCCAGAAGGACATGGGGATCGGCGACTTCTCCAAGATCCCCAACGGGATCGGGTCGGTGGAGCACCGGATGGACCTGCTCTACCAGGGCGTCGTCGACAGGAAGATCAGTCTGGAGCGGTGGATCGACGTCTGCTGCACCACGCCGGCCCGGATGTTCGGGATGTACCCGCGGAAGGGTGTCATCGCACCGGGTTCGGACGCCGACATCGTGATCTACGACCCGGCCGGGCACACCTCGATCGGTCTGGACAAGACCCACCACATGCGGATGGACTACTCCGCCTGGGAGGGTTACGAGATCGACGGCCATGTCGACACCGTGATCTCCCGCGGGCGGGTGATCGTCGATGGGGGCGAGTATCTCGGCAAGCCCGGTGACGGGCAGTTCATCAAGCGCGCCCTGTCCCAGAACCTCCTCTAGCAGTCAGGAACACGAATGGATTTCGGCGTCGTACTGCAGACCGACCCGCCCGCCGCCAGGGTCATCGAGCTGGCCCGCCGGGCCGAGTTGTACGGGTTCAGCCACGTCTGGACCTTCGACTCGCACCTGCTGTGGGAGGAACCGTTCGTCATCTACAGCCAGATCCTCTCCACCACCAGGAAAGTCATCGTCGGGCCGATGGTGACCAACCCGGCGACCAGGGACTGGACGGTCACCGCGTCGCTCTTCGCCACGCTGAACGAGATGTTCGGCAACCGGACGATCTGCGGCATCGGCCGCGGTGATTCCGCGGTCAGGGTGATCAACGGCAAGCCGGTCACGTTGGCCAACCTGCGCGAGGCGATCGAGGTGATCCGACCGCTCGCGAACGGCGGAACCGCCCAGTACAAGGGGAACTCGCTGCGATTCCCGTGGAGCGAGGGTTCGGAACTGCCGATCTGGATCGCCGCCTACGGACCGAGGGCGCTGGCGCTGACCGGTGAGATCGCCGACGGATTCATCCTGCAGCTCGCCGACCCGGACATCACCGCGTGGAGCATCGCCGCCGTCCGGAAGGCCGCGGGCGACGCCGGGCGGGACCCGACCTCGGTCAAGATCTGCGTCGCCGCCCCGGCCTACATCACCGACGGGACGCCGGAAGGGCAGCAGCACGGCCTCGACCAGTGCCGCTGGTTCGGGGGCATGGTCGGCAACCATGTCGCGGACATCGTGGCCCGGTACGGCACAGATGGTGGGGCGCAGGTTCCGAAAGCATTGACGGAGTACATCGCCGGACGCGAGGGCTACGACTACAACTCGCACGGCAAGGCCGGCAACGACCACACCTCGTTCGTCCCGGACTCGATCGTCGACCGCTTCTGCCTCGTCGGCCCGGTCGACGAGCAGGTCCGGCGCCTGAAGGAGCTGGAAGCGCTTGGCGTCGACCAGTTCTCGCTCTACCTGCAGCACGACGCGAAGGACGCCACGCTGGCCGCCTACGGCGAGAAGGTGATCCCGGCCGTCAAGGTGCGGGTCGCGGCCAAGACGTGAACGCACTCCGGCGCGCGGGCATGGTCCTGCTCGGGTTGGTGCTTCTCGGGGGTCTCTGGGAGCTCTACAAGGACACGGCGCCGTCGGACGGGGTGAGTTTCGGCAGTGTTCCGATCCTGCCGCGGACCGGGGATGCGTCGATGCCGCACCTGAGCTCGATCTGGCACGCCTTCGGGTCCCAGGAGGTGTCGTTGGCGGGCAGCAGCAGCGTGCTGGGCTCGATCGCCTCCGCCGGTTTCTACACGCTGAAGCTGGCGCTCGGCGGTTTCGTCGTCGGCCTCGTCATCGGGGTGCTGCTGGCCGTCCTGATGGATCGGTTGCGCTTCGCCGAGCGCGGCCTGCTGCCGTGGATCGTGCTGAGCCAGACGGTCCCGCTGATCGCCATCGCGCCGCTGATCTCCGGGTGGGGTGCCGGAGTACATTTCGGTGGATTCCAGTGGGAGCAATGGATGTCGGTCGCCGTGATCGCGGCCTACCTGTCGTTCTTCCCGATCTCGGTCGGGATGCTCCGCGGGTTGAAGTCGCCGACCGCCGTGCACGTGGAACTGTTCCGGTCGCTGTCGGCGGGCTGGTTCGCGACGCTGATCCGGCTCGAGCTGCCGGCCGCGGTGCCCTTCCTGATCCCGGCACTCCGCCTCGGCGCGGCCGCCTCGGTGGTCGGCGCCGTCGTCGCGGAGACCTCCATCGGCGTGCCGGACGGTATCGGCCGGGTCATCATCGACTACTCGCAGCAGGCCACCGGCGACCCGTCGCGGCTCTACGCGGCCGTGATCGGTGCCGCCCTTCTCGGGCTCGTCGCCGCGGCCCTGGTGTCGCTGCTCGATCTCGGCCTGCGCAGCTACCAGAGGGGACGGACCGCATGAGTATTGATTCGGCAGTCGGCATCACCGGGGTCGACAAGGTGTTCTCCGCCCGCAAGGGCGACGTGATCGCTTTGACCGGGATCCATCTCGAGGTGGCCAAGGGTGAGTTCGTCTCGCTGATCGGGCCGTCCGGCTGCGGGAAGTCGACCCTGTTGCGGGTGATCGCCGGGTTGATCCCGGCGACGTCGGGGCAGGTGACGGTCAACGGCAAATCCGCGGAGCAAGCCCGTCGCGACCAGGATTACGGCTTCGCCTTCCAGCAGGCCGGCCTGCTGGAGTGGCGTTCGGTGGCGGCGAACGTGGAACTGCCGCTGGTGGTCCACGGCGTATCGAGGGCGAAGCGGCGGGCCAGGGCCCGCGAGCTGCTGGACCTGGTAGGTCTGGCCGACTTCGCCGAGCACCGGCCGCAGGAACTGTCCGGCGGCATGCAGCAGCGGGTCGCCATCGCGAGGGCGCTCGCCGAGAGTCCCACCCTGCTGCTGATGGACGAGCCGTTCGGCGCGCTGGACGAGATGACCAGGGAGCGGATGCAGGGCGAGTTGGTGCGGATCGCGGCGGAGACCTCCGCGGCGGTCGTCTTCGTCACCCACTCCATCTCCGAGGCGGTCTTCCTGTCGCAGCGGGTGGTGGTGATGTCGCCGCGGCCCGGCCGGATCGCCGACGTCGTGCCGATCGGGCTCGGAGCACGCGATCTCGACACCAGGGAGGCGCCGGAGTTCTTCGCCGCGGTTACCCAGGTTCGGGAAGCGTTGCGCGGACGCGCCTCTGTCGGCGAGGGGATCTCGTGACGACGGGGCTGGACGCCGACCCGGTTGCAGCTGGTGCATCCCTGCTGCGCCGCAGCGGTTCTGCTCTCGGCGGCGCCTGGCCGCCGATCGTCGTCGGGGTGGTGGTGCTTGGCGTCTGGCAGTGGCTCGTGAAGGCGTTCGATGTCTCGTCCTTCGTCCTGCCGGCACCGTCCGATATCTGGAACGCGTTGACGGACAACACCTCGCGGATCTTCGACGCGGCCCTCGACACCGGCGGCAATGCGTTGGTCGGTCTGGTGCTGGGCACTGTCCTGGCGGTGATCGGCGCAGCGCTGGTCGCCCGGCTGCGGGTGGTCGACGAGCTGATCACCCCGTTGGCCGCCGCCGTGGCGACGATGCCGATCGTGGTGATGGCGCCCATCTTCAACACCATGTTCGACTCCACCTCCACGCTACCGAGGCGACTCGTGGTGATGGTGGCGACCTTCGTGCCGGTCTTCGTGAACACGGCCCGCGGCCTCAAGCAGATTTCGCCGGTGCACGCCGAGCTGATGAGCAGTTTTGCCGCAAGTGGTCTCGCGGTGCTGCGGCACGTCCGGATCCCGGGGGCGCTGCCGTACTTCTTCACCGGCATCCGGCTGGCCGCCTCGCTCAGCGTGATCTCGGCCGTGGTCGCCGAGTACTTCGGCGGTCTGCAGACGGGGCTGGGGCCGAAGATCACCTCGGCCGTCGCCGCCAGCAACTACGCCTCCGCCTGGTCGTACGTGGTGGGCGCGATCGCCCTCGGTCTGGTCTTCTACCTCGCCGCACTCCTGCTCGAGGCGCTCGCCATGCGTTCCCGGCAGGTTTCCGGACGCTGATGTCCGCCCGTTCTACCGTTCCGACCGCACCGAACCCTGATACGACGACCCGACAACGAAGGAGATCCACGACATGAATCGAAGGATTCGTACCGTCCTGGCGGTGGCCACCGCGGTGGCCACCGGCTTCACCCTCGCCGCCTGCGGCAGCAGCAGCACCACGGCCGCAGGGTCAACCACCCCGGGGTCCACCACCTCGGCGGCGGGAGCGCCATCGTCCGGGGCTGCGTCGTCCGGATCGGTGGCGAGCTCGAGCTCGGCCGCGGCCGGGCCGCTGGTCAAGGTGAAGATCCAGCTGCAGTGGTTCAACCAGGCCCAGTTCGCCGGCTACATCGTCGCGCTGAACAAGGGCTTCTACAAGGACGAGGGCCTGGACGTGACGCTGCTCGAGGGCGGCACCACCATCGTCCCGCAGACCGTGCTGGCCCAGGGTCAGGCCGACTACGCGATCGCCTGGGTGCCCAAGGCGCTGCAGTCCCGCGAACAGGGCGCGGCCATCACCGATGTCGCCCAGGTGTTCCAGCGCTCCGGCACGACCCAGGTCTCCTTCAAGGACAAGAACATCACCGGTCCGGCCGACCTGAAGGGCAAGAAGGTCGGCAACTGGGGCTTCGGCAACGAGTTCGAGCTCTTCGCCGGCATGACGAAGGCCGGGCTCGATCCGTCCAAGGACGTCACCCTGGTGCAGCAGCAGTTCGACATGAACGCACTGCTCAACGGCGACATCGACGCCGCCCAGGCGATGGTCTACAACGAGTACGCCCAGGTCCTGGAGGCCAAGGACCCCAAGACCGGGAAGCTCTACACCGCAGCGGACTTCAACGTCATGAAGTGGGCCGACCAGGGCACCTCGATGCTGCAGGACGCCATCTGGGCCGACACCAGGAAGCTGGCCGATCCCACGTACCAGGCGACCACCGTCAAGATGCTGACCGCGAGCTTCAAGGGCTGGATCTACTGCTCGGCCCACGCCGCGGAATGCCGCGACATCGTCGTCAAGTCCGGCTCCAAACTCGGTGCCAGCCACCAGCTCTGGCAGATGAACGAGATCAACAAGCTCATCTGGCCGTCGACCGCCGGCATCGGCATCGTCAACACCGCGGACTGGGACCGCACCGTCTCCATCGCCCAGACCACCAAGAACTCCGAGGGCAAGACCGTGCTGACCAAGGCCCCTGACAAGGACGCGTACACGAACACCTACGCGCAGAAGGCGATCGACGCCCTGAAGGCCCAGGGCCTCGACACCACCGGCGCCGGCTTCAAGCCGTTGACCGTCACGCTGAACGCGGGCGGCGCCTGAACCTGGTCGCCTGAATGACCGAATGATCTTCTCTGCTTGAGTGGACCCATGCGGACCTACGCGGTGGTGTCGGCGGCCGTGGCGCCGGTTGCCCTGATCGGCGGGTGGATCTGGGCTGCGGCCCGGCAGCCGCCCGGCTACGACCCGATCAGTCAGACGATCAGCGCGCTGGCGGCGCGGGACGCGACCGAACGCTGGATCATGACGGCCGGGCTCGCCCTGCTCGGCCTCTGCCACCTCGTCACCGCCGGCGGACTGACCGACGCCGGCCGATGGGGCCGCGCGCTCCTGGCCATCGGCGGTGCCGCCACCGTCGTGGTGGCCTGCCTGCCCCAACCCGCCAGCGGGCACGTCCAGGCGGCCGGCGTCGGATTCGTCGCGCTGACCCTGTGGCCGCTGGTGTCACGGGTACCGGGTCACGTCGTCAGGATTGCTGTCGTCGTCCTCTTCACTGCCGTGCTGATCTGGTTCGCGACCCAGCTCGGTGGAGGCTCGGCGCTGGGACTGTCCGAACGGATTCTTGCCGGTGCGCAGGCGCTCTGGCCGCTGGTCGTCACGCTGATGTTGCTGTTGGCCCGTCGAAGGCGGACGACCACTACGACCGGCCGATGACCGGTTCCACGAACCGGCGTTTGGCCGCGGTGTCGCCGACCAGGAAGTCCAGATCGCAGCCGGACGGCGCCTGCATCACATGGCGCTGGTAGAGCGCGGGCCATCCGCGGAGATGTTCGGAGACCGGTGGGACCCAGGCAGCGCGCCGGCGGGCCAACTCAGACGCCTCGACGTCCAGGTCCAACCGGCCGTCCTCGACGTCGACCACGATGGGGTCGCCGTCCCGGACCAGTGCGAGTGGACCACCGAGCGCGGCCTCCGGTGCGGCATGCAGAAACACGGTGCCGTAGCTGGTTCCGCTCATCCGTGCATCGGTGACCCGGACCATGTCGGTGACACCGCGCTCGGCCAGCCGTTGCGGGATCGGCACCATGCCCCACTCCGGCATACCCGGGACGCCGATCGGACCACACCCACGAAGGACGAGCACCGTGCCCTCGTCGACCTCCAGATCAGGATCGTCGAGCCGCGCCCGCATCTGCAGGTAGTCGGAGAAGACGAGTGCCGGTCCACGATGTCGCCACAATTGCGGGGACGAGGTAGCGGCCTTGAGCACTGCGCCATCGGGGGCGAGCGAACCGCGGACGCCGCGGATCGCCGGTCCGGGGAACACCGGGTCGTGCAGTGGCCTCACTGCGACCCCCCATGCGGCCGAGGCTCCGCCCAGCAGGGGACCGCCGGTCACCGTCACGACGGCGGGGTCGATCAGCTCCCCCAGCACGCCGACGATCGTTGGCAGGCCGCCCGCCTCGTCGAGTTCGGCCATCAGGTACTGGCCGGTCGGCTCCACATCGGTCAGCACCGGGACGGCAGAGCCGATGCGCTGCAACATGTCCTGACCGAAGGACAATCCGGCCCGGCCGGCGATCGCCGCCAGGTGCAGCACCGCATTGGTGGAGCCGGCGACGGCCTGCAGCACCACTGCGGCGTTGTGCAGGGCGGCCGGGGTGAGAATCCGCGAGGGCCGCAGATCCCACTCGACCAGTTCCACTGCCCGACGGCCGCTGGCCTCCGCGATCTGCACGGACCGGGTCGAACCCGCCTGCACCGTGCCGGCGGACGGCAGGCTGAATCCCAGTGCCTCCGCCATCAGTGCCATCGTCGACGCGGTGCCGAGCGTGTTGCAGGATCCGGTGCCGCACGCGTAGCAGTTCTCGAATTCGTTCCAGGTGGCGTTGTCGATCTCGCCGGCGCGCCGCCGATCGAGCATCCGCCAGAGGTCCGTACCGGTACCGATGCGCCTGCCCTGGAAGAACGGGGCCGGCCGATTGCCGCCGACGGCCAGGATCGTGGGCAGATCGGTGCTGATGGCGCCCATCAGCGCGCCGGGTGTGCTCTTGTCGCAGTTGGTCAGGAGCACCACACCGTCGATCGGGTTGGACCGCAACGTCTCCTCGACCTCGATGGACAGCAGGTTGCGATAGAGCATCGCACTGGGCTTCATCAGGTCCTCGCCGAGCGAGATGGTCGGGAAGATGACCGGAATACCGCCCGCCTCCGTCACTCCCCTCGCCGCCGCATCGGCCAGCGCCGCCAGTGGCAGATTGCAGGGGTTGAGATCACTGGCGCTGTGGGCGATTCCGATGATCGGTCGACTGTCCGAGGCGGAGACGTGCGCGCCCCCCATCCGCAGGGCGACCCGGTGCTCCAGTGCGGTTTCGTCGTCGCCTGCCGTCCATCCGGCGGAGCGCAGCGGGCGACTCACCCGACTCGACCGACCGACAGTTCGGTCACCAGTGCATCGGCTTCGTCGATCAGCGCCTCCAGAGCTCCGGGGCGGAGCACGGTCTGCCAGGTCTGGTATCGGTCGACGATGAACGCCTCCGTGGGCGGCAGATACACCCAGCCCGGCCCGTTGGTCAGGTTCATCACGATGACGATCTTGTCCGGATGCCGTGCCCGCAACTCGGTCTGCAGCCTGGAGTATGCCTCGCCCGGCTGGGCGACCACGTAGGCGTCGCCCAACCGCCAGACCCAGAGTGGATGGTGAACAGCGGTCGTGGGTGCCCGGCCGGAGACCCCATAGGTGGCCTGGAGGCGCTCGGAGCGCTGAAGACGCTCACGACGCGCACGGGGATCGATGTCCGCCCAACGGGTGTCGAGTTCGGCCAGGCTCGGCAGATCGCGCAACTGCACGTCGACCCTGACCTGCCGCAGCCCGAGCTCACCGGGCCAGGTCCCAGGGACCTCGTCCCACAGTGCCAGCGGCGCACCGGATTCCACCGTACGCACCAACTGCAGCACCGTGCCGGCCGGCGGTAGCGAACCCAGCACACCGAGCACGCTGTAGCCGAGGGCGTCACCGTAGGCGTCCGCCCGGCGGGGGTCGGCCAGATACTGCACCGGGCCGGACAGATCGCCACTGGCGCCCTGCAGGAACAGACACGGCGCACCGCCGGTGGCCCATTCGACCCGCTCGCGCAGACCACCGACGAAGTCCGGTGACAGCAGGCTGTTGTCGAAACCCAGCGTGGTCGGATGGCAGGCGTAGTTCACCACCGTTGCCCTGATCCTGCCGTCTTCACCGGTCAGCCGACCGACCAGCAGGGTCCGGTCGGCCGGCGTCTCCGGATCGAATCCAAGGGTCACCCGGCCATCGACGGACTGGTCCCGGTTGACCGCCAGCGGACTGCTGCCGTGGCCCCAGACGAGGATGCCGGGCGACAGATCGTCCATCGCCAGTCGGCAGGCGTCCACCGCTGCCGATCGGAGCTGCTCCAGGTAGGCCGGCACCAGCGCGCCGCCGGGCAGGTCGACGTCGTCCAGGCAGATGGAGGGCCCGGCGTGGGTGTGGACGAGATGGAGCAGCACCCGGTCCGCCGTCAGGCCGAAGGCCTCCAGCACGGCCCCGCGGACACCGGACTCGTCGCGGACACTGCGCCACCAGCCGAGATCTGCGGTGATCAACAACCGGAGGCCGGAACCATCCCGGCCGGAGATGGCCAGGGCGGTGAGGGTCAACGGCCGGTGCACGCCGGTGCTGAGGTCCACGTCGCCGTACCCCCAGTTGCGCATCCGGATCCCTACCGGTGGGGTGATGTCGACACGGCCGACGCCGAACGAAGTCTGCACTCCCGGGGGTCGCCAGAGCGACGTTCCGGAGAAGTGCAGCGCCTCCGACTCATTCGGCGCGCGGTGGGTCATGTCGTCACCCTAGGTGCCGGTCTCCGACGTGCAGAACGGTGTTCGTCACAGCCGAACCCACCCGCTCGAACCGAGGCTCCTGTTCGTCTGTGCCGAACACCGTTCCGTCGGACCGACGGGGTTCGTACTCTCAGCGGATGACGCAGCTGTTCATGACCCATCCCGGGCCGCTCCCGGCCGCCGCCGTTCCGGCGCCGGGCCTCCGGCCTGCGACGTCGGCGGATGCATCGGCGCTCGCCCGCCTCCTGAGCGTGGCGTTCGACGAGCAGTGGGATGAAGCACGCGTCCGACGCGAGCTGTTGGACGCCGTGGACGTCCCGGTCACCTGGATGCTGCCGTCCTCGGTCGAGGGCGAGGTATCGGCGACGGCGTCCGAGCGGATCATGCCGCAGGAGTATCCGGGAGCCGGCTACGTCCACTACGTCGCCGTGTCCGCGGCCGAGCAGGGCCGCGGACTCGGCACGATGATCACCGCCCGGTGCCTGGCCGGTTTTACCGACCGGGGCCTGACCACCGCAGTCCTGGAGACGGACGACTTCCGTCCCGGCGCCGTGGTCAGCTATCTACGACTGGGCTTCGTCCCGACCTACCGCGACGAAGCCGAGATGTTGTCGTGGTCAGCCCTTTTCCCGACCCTGCTGCCCTCCCGCCGAACGGTGCACGGATGACCGCGACCAGGGCCTCGTTGCGGGTCGGGATCGCCGGGGCGGTCAGGGGGACCGGCTTCCTGACCGTGATGCGGCACCACGCAGATCGGGCCACCCTGACCGCCGCCTACGACCCGGTGCCCGAGGCGCTGACGGCGTTCGGTCGCCGCAGCGGAGTGGAGAACCTCTGCACCTCCTTCGACGAACTGCTCGACAACGTCGACGTGGTGGTGCTGTCGTCGCCGCAGCAGCACCACACCCCGCAGGCAGTGGCGGCACTCGAGCGCGGCATCCACGTCCTCAGCGAGGTTCCGGCCGCAGTCAGTCCCGAACAGGCACAGCAGCTCGTCGGCGCCGTCCGCGCGAGCACCGCGAAGTACGCCATGGCCGAGAACTACTGCTACACCAGGCCCAACCTGATCGTCCGCGAGATGGTGCGGGCCGGTGCGTTCGGCGACCTGTACTACGGCGAGGGCGAATACCTGCACGAGATGAAGTCGTGGCACACCACACCGTCGGGCGAACGGACGTGGCGCTACCACTGGCAGGTCGGCCGGGACGGGAACCCCTACCCCACCCACAGTCTCGGCCCGCTGCTGCAATGGTTCGACGACCGCGTGGTGTCGGTCAGCTGCGCCGGCACCGGGCGCCACACCGACCCTGAGCACGAACTGCAGGACACCACCATCCTGCTGGCCAGGACCTCCCGGGGCCGCCTGCTGCGCCTGAGGTTCGATCTGCTGTCCAACCGTCCCGAGCTCTGGGACTACTACACGATCCAGGGCACCCAGGGGGCGTACGAGGCCGCCCGCACCTCGGCCGCTGCGCCGGTGGTCTACCTGCACGGGCGGTCACCGGCCGAGACCTGGGAGCCGCTGGAGAAATTCGCCTCCGATTTCCTGCCCGGCCGCTACGCCCGGCCGCCGATCGACGCCGGGCACTGGGGGTCGGACTTCTGGCCGTTCCGGGACTTCCTCGACTCCGTCCTGGATGATCGTCCGCTCGAGGTGGACATCTACTCCGCCCTGGACATGACCCTGCCGGGCCTGGCCGCCGAGACCTCGATCCACCAGAACGGCGCCTGGACCCACGTCCCCAATCCGCGCTTCTTCACCGCCGGGATCGGCATCGACCCGGGCCGTGAAGCCCCGTTGGCCTGATCCGCTCGTCCGTCCCACCCACCCGATCAAGGAGAAGCCATGAAGTCCTGGAAATCACGAGCGGTTGCGCTGTCCCTGGCGCCACTGCTCACCCTGGCGGCCTGCAGCAGCGGCAGCACCGCCAGTTCGCCGGCCACGACGTCGAGCACTCCGGCGGCGGCCGGTTCCGGCGGTTCGTCGAGCTCGTCGACGTCCTCCGCTCCGGCACTGTCGGGCTCGCTGACCATCTGGAACCGCGGCCCGATCGACGACACCACGGCGCTCAAGCCGCTGATCGACGGCTTCAAGAAGAAGTACCCGACCGTCAGCATCAATGCCGTGGCCCAGCCCGGCGACAACTACTTCGCAGTGCTCCAGGCCGCGGTGATCGGCTCGAAGGGGCCGGACATCGCCTCGATGTTCCCCGGTGGCTACCAGGTCCAGTTCCAGAGCAAGATGCTCGACCTGAACAAGTACATCCCGCAGTCCGAGCTGAAAGCCGTCGGTGCGCAGTACTACGCCCAGGACGGCGACCTGACCAAGGCAACGTACGGAGTCCCGGTGACCAGCAGCTTCTACGGGCTGTTCTACAACAGGAAGGTGCTCTCGGATCTCGGGGTCACCAGCTTCCCGACCACCTGGACCGAGCTGAACGCCGCGTGCACGAAGGTGAAGGCGGCCGGCAAGACCTGCATCGGCTACGGCAGCGATTCCGGATCGGGCGGATTCCCGTCCTTCCTGGACTGGTCGTACCTGGTCGGCGCGGCCTCCGACCTCAAGGGCTGGGACGCCATGCTGACCGGGACGCAGAGCTACGCGAACCCGGCCGTCACCGCGCAGGTCACCAAATGGGCCGCCCTTCGCACCAACAGTTACACCAACCAGGACGTACTCACCTGGCGTGGGGTGAAGGCCGGTTTCGCCGACGGATCCGTCGCCATGGTGATGGGCGGCAGCTGGGACACCCCGACCTACGAGAAGACTCTCGGCGCCAACCTCGGTGTGATGCCGGCCCCGTTCTCCGATACCCCGCAGAAGAAGCTCGTCCGCCTACCGGACAACGGCTACGACGTGCTGAAGTCGACCAAGAACCCTGACGCGGCCGCAGCTTTCGAGGCCTACATCATCTCCGCGGAGGGTCAGCAACTGGTGGCGGCCGCCGGCCAGGTACCCAGCCGGACGGGCATAGCCACCACCGACAAGGTCAACGCCGCCCTGCTGGAGACGGCCGCCTCCCCGGGCTGGACGGCCATCCCGATGTTCGACAACTTCACCGCACCGTCGGTCACCGATGCATTGACCAACGGACTGAACAGCGTGCTCGCCGGGAAGTCCAGCCCCAGCGATGTTCTCGACAAGATGGACTCGGCCACCAAGTCCCTGACCGCAGCCCAACGGGTCGACTACCACCTCGGTAGCTGATGCGGTTCGACACGAAGGAGACCTCGATGGCGACCGGATCAGCGATGTCCAAATCTGTCGAACTGCGCAACCGGCGGCCGAAACCCGAAAACAGGTTGCCCGGCAACCGGTTCGGGGGTACGCGCCTGGGTCTGCAGTCGCGGAGGTCGCTGTGGGGAATGTTGTTTGCGCTGCCCGCGCTGCTCCTGGTCGTCCTGCTGCTGGTGCTTCCGGCCCTGCAGGCCCTGTACTACAGCTTCACCAGTTGGGACGGTACCGATGCACAGTGGATCGGCCTGCAGAACTACACCAACGGCCTCTTCGCCAATCCGGACTTCCGGCGCATCCTGCTCAACAACGCCATCATCATCGCCAGCGTTCCGCTCGAAGTGGCAGTGGCACTGGCCGTCTCGTACCTGCTGATGATGCGTCGCCGCAGCCGGCCGTTCTTCCGGGCGGTGTTCTTCCTCCCCGTCGCGCTCTCCTGGGTCGTCATCGGGTTGACCTTCGGTTACCTGTTCTCCTCCCGCGGGGCGGTGAACACCCTGCTGGACAACATCGGCCTCTCGGCGCTGAGCAGCGACTGGCTCGCAGGCGACTGGACGTCGCTGGCCGCGTTGATCCTGGCGTTCAGCTGGAGCTACCTCGGGATCAACGTGGTCCTGCTGTCCACCGGACTCGCGACCGTCGACCCGTCGGTGATCGAGGCGGCGCGGCTGGACGGCGCCGGCGGCCTCGGCATGCTGCGGCTGGTCATCCTGCCGCAGATCCGCCGCTACGTGGAGCTGGCCCTGATCGTGACGATGTCCGCCGCCATCACCCAGATCTTCGGACTGATCTACACCATGACGGCCGGTGGCCCCGGTCGCTCGACCACCACCCTGGAGTACGCGCTGTACCAGACCTCCTTCGCCCAAGGCAATTTCGGGCAGGGTGCCGCCCTGGGCATCGTGCTGTTCGTGGTGTCGCTGGCCGTCACCGCCCTGCGGATCCGCTCGGGGGTTGCCGCGCGTGACTGACACCGTCTCGCTCGCGCCGCTGCGTTCCGCCGGACCGCCGGCCCGCGGGTCCACTGGACCCTGGCAGCGGATCTTCTCCGGGTTCGGGTTGGCGGTGCTGGTCCTCCTCGCCCTGGTCACGGTCGCACCGATCGCCTACATGCTGACGACGTCGCTGCACTCCACCGACACCGCCGGCAGCTCGTGGACCCTCGAGCAGTGGGGCGTGCTGTTCCAGCAGCCCGAACTGCTGCGCGCCATCGGCAATTCGGCCATGCTCTGCGTGCTGGCGATCATCGTGCAGAGCGTGGTCGGGGCCCTCGCCGGATTCGCGTTCGGCATTCTGCGGTTCCCCGGATCACAGGTGGTCCTGTCCCTGCTCATCGTGATGATGCTGATCCCGCTGCAGACCTACATCATCCCGGAGTTCGTCAACGTCGGTCGTCTTGGTCTGGTCGGCAACGTCCCGATGACTGCACTGATCTACGCCGGTACCCAGATGCCTTTTGCCGTCTTCATCCTCACCAACTTCTTCCGGTCACTTCCGGACGAACTGCTGGAGTCGGCAGTGATCGACGGGGCCTCCTACCCGCGGGCTTTCATCAGCGTGCTGCTGCCCCTGGCCCGTCCCGCGTTGATCACATTGGGCGTGCTCACCTTCATCGGCGTCTGGAACGATCTGCTCGTCGCATTGCTGTTCCTACCCGACGGGGACACCCACACCGTCGGGGTGCTGCTGGCCACCGTCAATTCGACGAGAACGTTCGACATCAACCAGGTGATGGCCACGTCGCTGGCCAGTGCGATTCCATGTTTCGCGGTCTTCCTGACCTTCCAGCGCTATCTGGTGACCGGACTGACGGCAGGGATAGGAAAATGACGACCAGCAGCGTGGACGAGCGGTATCGGGTGCGCAGCGTCGACCGTGCCTTCGAGGTGCTCGACGTGTTGGCCGAGGCCGGTACCGGGCTCGGCGTCTCGGCGATCGCGCGCAAGGTGAACGCCTCCAAGAGCGCCATGTTCGCCGTCCTGCAGACCCTCGAGGCGAGGAACCTCATTGCCTCCACGGGTGATCTGACCTCCAGGGTCTACACCCTCGGTTTGGGACTCGCCCGGCTGGGAGACCGCGCACTGCAGCAGGTCTCGCTACGCGATGTGGCCATGACCCACCTCGCGGAACTGGCTGCAGCGACCATGCTGAGCGCCAGGGTCTCGGTGGTGGACGGTGAGTCCGCGGTGGTGGTCGGCCAGGTGGACGGGCCGGCCGCGGTCCGGTTCAACCTCAACATGGGGGGCCGGGAACGCCTGCACTGCAGCGGAATGGGCAAAGCCATCCTGGCGAACCGCTCCGAGGACGCCGTTCGTCTCGACGCCGAACGACACGGGCTCGGAGCCCGGACCCGGCACACCATCACCGATCCCGACGCCCTGCTGGCCGACCTGGCCAAGGTCCGCAAACGCGGCTTCTCCATCGACGACGAGGAGGACGCCGAAGGCATCTGCTGCATCGGCGCTGCGCTCTTCGACCACCGCGACGAGTGCACCGGCGCCATCAGCGTCACCGGTCTGAAGCCGATGTTCGCACCCAGAGAAGTGCTACGCATCGGCAATCTGGTGGCCGGGACGGCAGTCCGGATCTCCCGCGACCTGGGTTCGACCCGATGACGACCAGAGTATTGATCACCGGAGCCTCCCGGGGGATCGGCCGCGGGATCGCCACGGCCTTCGCAGGTTCCGGTGCCGAAGTGGTGGTCATCGACCATCCCGACGCCGATCCGGGACCGCTGCGCAGGAGCCTGCCAGGTCACGAGATCAAGTGGTATCAACAGGATCTGGCGTTTACCCTGGAGCTTCCGGCGCTGGTGGACCGGATCTGGGACGAGAGCGGCCCGATCGACGTCCTCGTGAACAACGCCGGTGTCGCCGTGATGGGCCACTTCAACGAGATACCGCCCGCCGGCTGGCGGCAGCTGATGGCCGTCAACCTGGATGCCCCGTTCTTCCTGTCCCAGCGCCTTGCCGAGCACATGCTGGCACACGGCGGCGGTGGCCGGATCATCATGATCTCGTCCAAGAACGGACTGGTGGCCGAGCCGGGACTGGCCGCCTACAACGCATCCAAGGGCGGGCTGGAGTTGATGGCCCGCAGCCTTGCGGTCGAGCTCGGGTACGCCGGCATCACCGTCAACACGGTGTGTCCCGGCATGATCGATACCGACCTGGCGGAGGACTTCCCGTTGGACTGGAATGCTTTCCGCCGCTACTACGAGGAACACATCCCGTTGAACGGGACATTCGGCACTGTGGCGGATGTGGCCGCCGCGGTGCTCTACCTGGCCTCACCAGGCGCCCGGTACGTCACCGGGACCGCACTGGTCGTCGACGGCGGCGTCCTGGCGAACCAGGTGCCGCGAGCCCAGTTCATGAATCCCTACCGATCTTCGATCGGCAGTCCACCCACCGAGGAATCGGCCATGACCGCGGCCGGAGAGCAAGGTTGACGATGCACGGTTCGACACTTCTGGACGGTCTCGGCCTTCCGGGTCGTGACTCCTACGACCTTCCCACCTCGTCGTTGCGGTTCGACGACGGCGACGCCTGGCACATCGAGATCCCCTCCTGCGAAGGGCCACTGGCGCTCGCAGCGGTGATCGACGAGGCCAAGAACCGCAGCGTGCCGGTTCATCGGGTGAGCCAGGGCAGCGGCATCATGCTGCAGACGGACACCGAGATCAGCGACATGCTGGAGATGGGCGCCGAGCACCAGATCGAGATCTGCCTGTTCGTCGGCCCTCGGGCCTCGTGGGACACCGGCGTCCAGGCGAGTTCCACCGGCGGCCGGGCGGTGGCCGGTGCGCTGCGTGGGGCCGACCAGCTGGCCTACGGACTCTCGGACATCCTGCGCGGCGTCCAACTCGGCCTGCGGTCGGTGCTGATCGCCGACCTCGGACTGCTCGATGTCGTCGGCAAGCTCAAGAGATCCGGGGATCTGCCGGCGGACCTGATCGTGAAGGTCTCGGCGTCGCTGCCCGTGGCGAACCCGGCCACGGCCAGACTGATGGAGGACCTGGGCGCCACCACCCTCAACCTGCCGGTCGACCTGAGCCTGCCGATGCTCGCTGGAATCCGATCGGCGGTGGACCTCCCCCTCGACCTCTACATCGAGGCCTCGGACGATTTCGGTGGAGTGGTCCGCCACTACGAGATCCCTGCGGTGGTGCGGATCGCCGCTCCCGTGCACCTGAAGTTCGCGGTACGCAACGCTCCGAACATCTACCCGGCGGGCCAACACCTCACCGCCACGGTCGAGGCGATGGCCCGGGAACGGGTTCGGCGCGCGGAGATCGGACTGGCGCTGCTTGCTCGCTACGCCGACGAACCCGCAGCGTCGCTGGACGTCTGATTCGACGCCGCATCGGGCTGTTCGTCATCGGATTCGCGGCCGTCCATCCGGGCGGCCAGGTAGCGCCAGATCTCCGAGACGACGGCAACCACCGGGACGGCCAGAAATGCGCCGGTGATCCCGTAGAGCGTGCTGCCGATGGTGACGGCCAGCAGCACGACGGCGGCGTGCAGGTTCATGGTGCGGGACTGCAGCAGTGGCTGGAGGACGTTCCCCTCCAACTGCTGGACCACGATGATGATCATCAGCACGATCAGGGCGGTGGTGAGGCTCTTGGTCACCAGGGCGACCAGCACCGCGATCGCGCCGGCGACGAAGGCCCCGACGATCGGGATGAAGCCGCCGAAGAAGGTCAGCACGGCCAACGGGAGTGCCAACGGCACACCGAGGCCGAGCAGCCCGCCGCCGATCAGCACCGCGTCGATCAGGCTGACTAGCGCCTGGGTGCGGATGAAGGAACCGACCACTGCCCAGCAGCGCATCAGCACCTCCGACAACGGCCGGCCGGCCCGTTCGCCGACCGACTTCACCAACCACGGCAGGAAACGCGGGCCGTCCTTGAGGAAGAAGAACACCAGGATGAGTGCCGTGGCAACCGTGATCAGCAGCCCGATCGCGGAGGTGACACCGGCGAACACGCCGGCCGCGATACTCGAAGCGCTGGACTGCAGCTGCGTGGCGAGCGAGTCGACAGCGCCGGAGATCTGATCCGCATTCAGGTTGACGGGTGGTCCGCTGAGCCACTTCTGCACCTGGTCGAGGCCATCGGTCGCTCTGGTCGCGATCTCCGGAGCCTGGTCGATCACCGACGGGATGATCAGAGCGATGGCTGCGCCGACCACGAGGAGCGCCGCCAGTAGCACCACGGAGGCCGCGAGCGCGGGTGGCCACCGATGGTTGCGCAGCCACGCCGTCGTCGGCCACAGCACCGACGCGACGAACAGGGCCAGCACGATCGGGAGCAGGATCGACCAGAACCGCCCGAGCACGTACCCGACCACCCATGTCCCGGCGGCAACGACCACGAGACGGAGGGCCCACCGCGAGATCCACCGCAGACCACCGCCGATCTGCTCGCCGCGGTCAGTGCCTGCCGACGGTCGGCGCTGGTCGCGTTGTTCCCCCCGGGATGGCAATGGTGTTCCCTCTGGTCCGTGGCGCAGAGCATCCTGACGATCAGGCTGACGTGCTCAGGCTACGGAGAGCGGACACCGGGTCAAGTCCCGGGCAGGGATGACCGGCGCCAAAGCCGGGAAGTTCTACAGCGCAGAGCGCTGAGGTCGAGAGTCGCGGTTCCGCATCCGTCCGCGGGCGAACACCACTCCGGCGGCGGCGACAACAACGGCAGCGGCCGACGGCACGAGGAACCGGGACCGCCGGACCGCGGGCAGCGCGAACGAACTCACCGCGCGGAGGCTCCTCACCTTGATGAGACTGCTACCCGTGACGGCACGACCCCACCGGGAGTGCGCCCCCGCACCCAGATGCACAAGATCACCGTCGGGGCCTGCCACGTGGAACTCGAGGCCCTGCGCCCCGAGCGCATTGGCCAGCCGCCCGATAGCCCGTACCCCTTGCACTGCACCAAGTCCGGCAGGCAGGGGTGTATCGCGAAGCGAGGCGAGCAGCTGACCGGGATCCTGCGTCGTGAAGGTCAGCCGCTGCCCCTGACCCACCAGCGAGGCGCGCTGACCGTCGACGTCGATCCGAAGATCGGCCTCGATCCTCAGCTCTGCGCTCCGCGGTGAGGTCGTCATCCCTTCGACGCGTGCTCTGCGGTCGTGATGCGCAGGGTGCCGTCCAGCGACCAGACGGCGCGGGGCGAATCGGCACCGGTGCTGCGCGGAACGCCGACCTTCATGTCGACGAACTCGTAGTTGATGGCAGCGCCCTTGCCGGTGAGGAAGGTCCAGAGTTCCTTGCCGAGGTCGGCGAAGCTGGTGGTGGAGCCGGAAGTGGCGGTCGGTGCGGTCATGACACGTTCCCTTCGTATGGAAGGGCCGGCGGCGCTGAATCGCTCCGCTTGGTCCCTGCCCATCCATACCCGCCCAGGCGGGCCGGAAACGGTGTGGCGACAACGGGATACCGGTGATCGCGCGATGGGCACTACTCAGCGGCGTCGACCGGAGCCGAAACCGACTGCTGGGACTTCGCGGTCGAGTGGTGACGCAGACGCTTCCAGAGTGCCGGCCCGACGCTGACCAACACCACCAGGGTGATGGCGAGCGCGATGCCCTTCCACTGCTCGTCGAAGATCGACCCGGAGAGGACACCGATCGCCGCGTAGATGACGGACCACGCGAGCGCCGCCACCGAGTCGCCGGCCAGGTACCAGCGCCAGGACAGCTTGAGGATCAGCGCGGCGGCCATGATCGGGATCCGGCCTCCGGGGATCAACCGCGACAGGATCAGCACCCGGATGCCGTGGTTGTCCAACTGCCGGTGGGACCGCTCCAGCAGATCCGGCCCCGCCCGTCGCCGCAGCCAGGCCAGCAGCCGGTCGCCGACCGGGAGGGAGCAGATGCTGAACAGCGCCATGTCGCCGAGCAGGGCGGCGATCGCGCCGACCGCCACCACCAGCAACGCCGTGATCGGGTGCTCGCTGTAGAGCGCCGACGCCGCGGCCGCACTGACGAGCGCCCCGGTCGGGATCACCGGCACGATCGCGCCGACGAGCACTCCCCCGAACAACGTCGCGTAGGTGACCGTCTGCACCGTGGTGTCCGCCGCGGTGGCGGCGATCGTCATGCGGGAATCCTGACGGTCTGACCGGGCACCAGGAGATGGGCGCGTACGGCAGGCGCCGACCGCCGGACCGCCGCGACGAAGTTTTCCCCGGGGCTGTTGAACTCCTCCGGCCGGACTCGGTCCATCCCGACAGGCCAGAGGGTTCCGAAGTGGATCGGCACCACATCGGCGGCGCCGAGCAGGTACGCGGCCTCGGCGGCCCGCGATGCATTCAGATGCCCCGGCCCGAGGCCCGGTCCCCAGCCGCCGACCGGCAGCAGCGCGAGGTCAATCTCGCCCACTTCCTCCGCCATCTCCGGGTAGAGGTCGGTGTCGCCGGCAAAATAGGTGCGCCGGTCGCCTTGGATGACGTACCCGAGAGGCGGGGCCGCGCCGCGCCTGGCGAGCACGTGCCGACGGGCATCATGACGGGCTGGCACTGCCCTGACCTGGACTCCCCCCACCTGAACCACTTCCCCGGACCGGATCTCGATGATGTTCTCGTGCCGGAGCCGGCGGAGCGCGCGGATGGCGCGGGTGGCACCGGTGGGCAGCACGATCGGAATCTGATGCGATATTTGTTGCAGCGACCGGAGATGGAGGTGATCGCCGTGCAGATGAGAGATGAGCACCAGGTCGGCCCTCGCCGCGTCGCGGGACGGAGTCGGACCCCGCCGACGGCGCAGGTGACCGACTGTCGAGGTCAGGACCGGATCGGTGAGAACGCGGATGCCGGAATCGGAGACGGTGACGGTGGCGTGCCCCCACCACGTGACGTCCGGCATGCCGCGAGCGTATCGGGTGGACGCCCCACGGATCTGGATGCGCTGGCCGCCCGGTATCTGGCTCCGCCCACCGAGGAGTGCCCCACCTTTCTCGGTGACAGCACCTGGGATGCCGTGATCGACGGCGTCGAGTACTTCACCGAACTGCACCTGGCCATCGCCGACGCCGGTCCGGGCGACAGCATTCTGCTGTCCGGCCTGCAGATGGAACCGGACATGGACCTGACCGGCCGCACACCCGGCGATCCTGGATACCGGCCGGTGGTCGACGTCCTGGCCGAGAAGGCCGCGCTCGGGGTGGACGTCCGGGTCCTGCTGTCCGGCGCGGTGATCAGCGGCTCGCTCCCGTGGCCCAAGATCGGACCGTTCCGCGCGAACAACCTTGCCGCACGGACCATGCGAGGCTGGCTGCCCTCGACCGACAACTGCTTCGGAGCGCCGCCTCTCCGGGACCGTGTCCTGCTCGACTGGTCCGGAACGGGGATCGGCACCAATCACCAGAAGGTCGCGGTGTTGCACATCGGCGGCGACCTCACCGCCTACGTCGGCGGGATCGATCTGGTGGCCAGCAGATTCGACGCGCAGCCGCACCACACCCTCCTGACGAGCGACCGGAAGCGCTGGGGCTGGCACGACGGCGCGGCCCGTCTGCAGGGCCCGGCGGCCGTCCGCGTGTGGGAGATCTACCGGTGGAGGTGGCAGGAGATCGTCACCCTGCCGCGGCGCTACTTCTACCTGCCACCCGCTTCGCTCGCGGTCCTCAACCCGCCGCTGCGACCCATGACCCTTCCCGCCGCGCCGGCCGACCTACCCACGCACCGCACGGATATCGCGGTCCAGGTGATGCGGTCGTACAGCCCGTGGAAGGTGTTCTACGTCCGGTCGCTGAAGCGGGTGCGGTGGGCGACCCTGCCCAGGGGCGGGGTCAAGGAGGTCTACGACACCCTGGCCACCGCGATCAGGGGGGCCAAGCGCTACATCTACCTCGAGGACCAGTACTTCTACGAGATGCCTGGCGGTAGCAGGCGTTTCGGTCTCTACAAGTTGCTCCGTGATGCCGCTGAACGAGGTGTGAAGCTCATCCTGGTCGGCTCCGGCCGCAAGGATCCGTCCGACGGCGGCGGGACGATCAAGCTGCAGCGCAAGGTGACCGGCGACCTGGAGCGCAAGATCCTGCGCCGTCTTCCGAAAGCCAAGCGCCGCAACCTGATCATGCACCGCGTCGAGGGTTTGACCGTGCACACCAAGCTCTTCCTCGTCGACGACGCCTTCGCGTGCATCGGATCGGCCAACTTCTTCAGCCGCTCGATGGTCGGCACCGACAGCGAGATGAGCTGCGCCATGGTCACCACCGGCACCGCGGTCCGCGACCTGCGGGTCCAGCTCTGGGCCGAGCACCTGCGCACACCGGTCGACGACCGCCTCCGGCCGTACCTGGAGAATCTCGATGTGGCCCTGGGCATCTGGCGCGAGGAGTGGTTGCCTGCCGACGCTTTCACCGACACCTGGGTGACACCCGGTGTGCCAGATGGCTTCGCTCCCCTGGAGCGCGTCCTGTTCGCGGTGAACCCATGACGGGCTCCGCCGCGTTCTTCGATCTCGACCACGTCCTGATCCCAGGCTCCTCCCTCTTCCTGATGGCCAGGGACCTGCGTTCGCACGACGTCTACCGGGCCGGCGATCTGATGCGCACCGGTGCCCGGAGAACCAGGATCCGGATGGCCCGTGAATCCGACCGGGACCTGGATGCCATGCGTCAGGAGGCACTGTCGTCCATCACGGGGCGCAGCCAGGTGGAGGTGAAGGCGTGGTGCCGACAACTGGCCGCCTACGAGATCCTGCCTCGGGTCTACCCCGACATGGCCAAGATGATCGCCGCGCACTGCGCTGCGGGTGATCACACCTACCTGGTGACGGCCGCCCCCCTGGAACTTGCCGAGCCGGTGGCGAGGTCGCTCGACATGACCAGGGCGCTGGGCAGTATCGCGGAAACCGACGTGGGTGGCCGGTACACCGGGAAGCTGGTCGGTGAACGCCTCCAGGGCGTCGCCAGGGGCGCCGCGATCGCCGCCATCGCCGACCGCGAGGACCTCGACCTCCGCCGGTGCCACGTCTACTCCAACACCATCGACGACAAGCAGTTGCTGACCGGCGTCGGCCACCCGCACGCCGTCAACCCCGATCTGAAGCTGTGGAAGGTCGCCGTCCGACGGGGCTGGGCGGTGCACGAACTCCGGCCGATCCGCCGTCAGATCCTGGTCGGCGCACCGCCTTTCGTGCCGATCAGCGCGCTGATCGGCCTCGGCTACGCGGCCGGCATCCTGCGGTCCCGGCGTCGGTAGTCTCTTGCGGGATGACCTCGACGACATGATCGGACCGATCGCGCTTCCGTCCGTGGTTCGGCAGCGCGCCGAGAGTCTCGGACCGGCCGGCATCGAGTGGCTGCGCGGCCTTCCGACGCAAGTGATCGACCTCGAGCGCCGATGGCAACTCACGGTCGGAGAGTTGCTGACCGGCGGCACCGCAGCGTACGTGGCGCGCGCGGTCACGGCCGCCGGCGATGACGTCGTGTTGAAGATCGCCGTGCCCGATCCGGAGTTCGCCAGGCAGGTGCGGACCCTCGAGAAGGCTGCCGGACGAGGTTATGTCGAGCTGCTGGAGGCGGACATCGGACGGGGTGCAGTCCTGATGGAGGCCCTCGGGCCCTCCCTGGACGATCTCGACTGGTCACCGGACCGGCAGATCGAGGCCATGTGCAATCTGCTGACCGAAGCATGGAAGGTCGCCCCCGACCGTGACGTCACCGACTCTGACGGGCCTTTCGACAAGGCCAGTTCACTGCACGCCTTCCTCTCGCGACTACGGGACGCCGTCGATGCGCCGTGCAATCCGGAGGTGATCCGCATGGCGTTGGAGTTCGCCGAACGCAGGGCAGGGGCCTTCGACTCCGCGCGTTGTGTGGTCGTGCACGGTGACCCAGCACCGACCAATACTCTGCGGGTGCTCTCGCCGAGAGTGGGCGCACCTGGCGGGGTCGTGTTCGTTGATCCCGATGGCTTTCTCGGCGACCCGGAGTACGACCTCGGCGTCATCCTGCGTGGTTGGTGCCCGCAGCTGCTTGCCGGTGACGCTCAGGCCGTGACACAGCACTACTGCGAAATACTGGCCGGACACTCCGGCCTCGACGCGCAGGCGATCTGGGAATGGGGCTTCGTGGAACGCGTCTCGACCGGTTTGTTCTGCCTCTCGCTGGGAGCCTCCGAACTTGGCCTCCCCTTCCTGGTGACTGCGGAGATGTTGATCTGAAGGGACCGAACGTGACCCACCCGCCGAGTGCCGACCAGATCTCGTCGCCACCCAGCCTGTCGACGGTTTTCCGGAGGCGGGCATGGTTGCAGTTGGCGATCCATCCTGTCGGCGGGGGTCCGCTGCTGGGTGATGTCGCGGTCAACCGTCTTGCCGACCAGCCGGACACGTTGGAGGGCGAATGGACGACGGTCGACGGCTTCGCCCTGTTGGCTTCCGAGTGCCGTCAGACCAGGGAGTACGCCATGAAGACGTCGGCGCGTTGATAGGGCAAGGGGCCCAGACTGTCCGGCGCCACGTGGACGAACCCGACGGACTCGTAGAGGTGGACCGCGTTCGGCAGCCTGGTGCTGCTGCCGAGGAAGAGTGAGGTGGCGCCCAGACCGCGGGCATGGTCGATTGCGGCCAGGATGATCACCCGTCCGATCCCCTGACCGCGGACGGTCGGGGACACCGCCATCTTGGAGAGCTCGTAGAGTCCGCCACCGGCCGGCACCAGTGCCACGCACCCGACGACATCCCCGGCGCTGCGGGCGATCAGCACCTGGCCGCCCTTGGCGACGATCTCACCCTCCGGATCCTGCAAGAGCACCCGGTCGGCCGGTTCCAGGGTGAACAGCGTGGTGATCCACTCCTCGTTGAGTTCCCGGAACGCCTCGGCGTCGGCGGGACCGGCCATCGGCCCAACGGTGATCGTTGCGGCGCGGGCAGTGTCGGGCCGGCGGGTGATGGTTTCCTCTGTGGTCATGCCCCCACCTTGCCCTTGCGTGATCCAGTCCGTCCAATAGCTCAATGAGGTAGATTGATAAGCTGGACCGATGAATGTCGAACTGCGACACCTGCGCTACTTCCTTGCGGTCGCCGACGAACTGCACTTCGGCCGGGCCGCCGAGGAGCTGCACATCGCGCAACCTGCGCTGTCACAACAGATCCAGAAGCTCGAGTCGATGCTGGGAACCGTGCTGCTCAGGCGGACCTCCCGGAGCGTCGCCCTGACGCCTGCCGGGGTGGTGTTCCGCGATCGAGCGCGTGCGATCCTCCGGCAGTCCGCACGTGATCTGGCGGAGGTGGTCCGCGTCGGCCGGGGTGAGCAGGGCCGGCTGGACGTCGGATTCGTCAGCTCGGCCCTGCATCTCGGTCCGATCGAACACGTCGAGCGATTTCGGCGCCGTCATCGGGGTGTCGAGGTGGTGCTGCACGAGGGCTTCACCACCCAGTTGCTGGCCCGCGTGGTCCGCGGTGAGATCGACGTGGCCACCGTCCGTGATCCCGACCCGCTACCCGGCATCACCACGGTGGCACTGGTGACCGAACCGTTCGTCGCCATCGTCCCGGCCGACCATCGACTCGCCGCTCAGGACGTCGTCACCGGTGCACAGCTGGCCGGTGACAAATTCGTGTTCTACCCCCGCACCGCCGGCGAGCGGGCCCACCACCTCAACCTGCTGCCGGTCACCGAGACCGGCCGTCGACCCGACATCGTCCAGGAGGCCTCGAACTGGGCCACCATCATCTACCTGATCGGCGCCGGCCTCGGCGTCTCGATCGCACCCGCCAGCGCGACCGTCGCCGCGCCGGACAACGTCCGGGTGCTACGGCTCCACGGCACCGCGGCGGAAAGCACCCTCCACCTCGCCGGACGCACCGACGAGGCCAGCGCCGTCGTGCGCAACTTCCTCGACAGTCCCTGGCCAAGCACTACTCTCAGTGGGACGCGACCACCCGGCTCGGGACGTTCCAGCCGGACACGCTGACCACCGGAAGGGCGCGACCGAGGCTCGACGCGGCATAGGTGGCGGTCAGCGTCTGGCTCTCGCCCGGCCAGAGGGTGATGTCGTTGCTGCTCCAGGCGACCGGACGAACCTGGTTGTCACCGGCGACCGGACGGCCCTGCGCATCGCCACGGCGGACGTCTGCGCGGAGGAAGAAGGCGACCTTCCCGGCCTTCGCGGTGTTGGTGATCGTCACCGTCGTCCGACGACGAACCGAGCCGGCCGACGAGGTGTGCGACGTGACCCGCACCGAGGCGGGCGCCAGGGCCTGCAGCGCGGTGAGGTCGGCGTACTGCGTCATGGTCGCCTGTGGGTTGCCGGTGGTCTGGTCCCAGTCGACGACGTCGGCCTGAGTCGACTGCCAGTACACGTTGCGGTCGATCACCCTGCCGCCCCTGCTGACCTGGAGTTCTACGAAGTAGAGCGTCGCCTTCACCGGCGGCGTGGTGGTCCGAGGCACCCTGGGGGACAACACCTTGTTCCGCACCTGCTGGCTGGCCAGGTCGATGTGCCCGGCGCTCCGGTGATCGAGCAGCTTCCCGCCGACCGAGTACACCTTCGCGTCCACCGTCAGGCCGCGCAGCGTTTCGCCGGTGAGATTGTCGACGGTGACGGTGTTGTCATCCGTGGCGAACAATGCATGCACCGACGAGTTCGCCGCCTGGGCGCCGAAATAGCTGCCGGCCTCGTCGTAGTCGTAGTTGTACAGATCCCAGAGCAGCGTCGGCCAGCCCTTGTTGGCCATCCAGTAGATGGTCCCGGTGGACGGCGAGTCCGCGTTGGTGGAGTGGTCGATGAACGCCTCGAACTGGGACCGGACGTTCTCGTAGTTCTGGACCTGGGCCTCCTGCGTGAACTGCGCGAGGCTGTTCCAGGCGCCATATCGGGCCTTCAGTGCGCTGTCGAAATTGTAGAGCGTGCCGAAACTGTAACCGGTGGTGTCGGTCTCGGCGTTGGCGTGGTACTGGTTGGCGGCCGGCTGCTGCCAGAGCGCCTGCTGATCGGCGGGCGAGAGGAAACGGTTCATCGAATCGAGAGTCGGCACGGTGTGCCCCGCACTCTCCTCGCTGTCGAAACCCCACGACCCGCCCACGTTGGTCAGGCTGCCGTCATCGGCGTACTCCGAGTGCGAGGTGTCGTACCAGTAGCTCGGCGGCACCCAGTCGTAGGGACCCTCCTTCTCCCCCGAGAGTCCCAGCTGCGGCGACGACTTGTACTCCGCCGACGCGATGATCGGCACCTCCAGATCCTGCGCGCGGAAGGCAGCCAGCGAGACGGACTCCTGGGCATCGGTGGGATTGTTGTCGCTCCACTGGAACGTGAAGACGCTCGGGTGGTTGCGCAGCAGCTGCGCCACGGTCGCGGCCGAGAGTCCGAGCACGTCGAGTTCGTGAGGCGGGGTCACCTCGTCGTCGGGCAGTTCCCACGCATCGCAGCACTGATAACCCGAAGCGATGAGGATGCCGGCGCGGTCCATCTGCCGGTAGAAGTCGTCCGGCATGAAGTGCCCCTCGAGCCGCAGGGTGTTGAGCCCCATGCTCTTCAGCAGCACGACCTGGTTCGCCGTGTCCGCGGCGGAATAGTGCAGGAAAAGATTCTCGGAGAACCCACCTCCCCGGATGACGAACGGCCTGCCGTTGATCGAGTACTGCCGGACACCGCCCGGTGCGAGGGGCGAAGGCCCGACGAGCGTGCTGGTCACCGTTCTGATGCCGAACTGCGCGCTGGAGGCGTTGATCAGCGTGCCGTGCTGCTCGAGCGCGGTGACGAGCGTGTACAGCGGCTGCCTGCCCATCTGGAAGGGCCACCAGATCTGCGGGTGGTGCAGGGTCAGGGCGGGGAACGCCGCGGGGGTCAACCTCACCGCGACCGTCTTGTTCGCCTGCACCGTCACGGTTCTCGTCACGAAGACGGGGCTGCGACCGTCGGGGGGGATGACCAACGCCGACACGCTGCCGGTCTGCGCGGTGGCCGTGTGATTGGTGACCTCGGTCGCCACGCTCAGCGCCGCCGTCGACAGGTCGGCGGCATCCAGCTGGTTGACGTGGGCGTTCGTGAGCGACAGCGCCTGCGAGGTCTGCAACTGCACCGGGAACTGGATGCCGGTGTTCTGGTCGGGCGCCACCTGGGTCCAGTCGACGTTGTCGAGGGTGAACATCTTGTTCGGATTGTTGGGATGGACCTCCAGCGCCACCACATTGGCGCCGCCGTGCGTCAGCCGGCTGACATCGAAGCTGTAGCGGGTGTAGTTGCCCTGCACCGTCTTCTGCGTGGCCAGCTCGGTGCCGTTGACCCAGACGTCGGCCTGCCCGACCACTCCGTTGACGATCAACGTCGCCTGACGCCCGGCCGGCGGGGCGGTGAACGTGGTGCGCCACCACCACGGGACGGCGAACCGGGCCACCGTCTCCTTGCCGCTGGTCTGGGTGCCGAAGCACTTGCGCATGTTGTCGGAGTAGAAGACGTCGGGGCAGGCGCCGTTCTGCAGCAGTGCTTCGGTCTCGGTGCCGGGCGCGCCTCCGTCGTCCGGCTTCACCCGCAGCCAGTTCCTCGCCGGGTAGGTGCTCGTGGAGATGGCCGCACCACCCTGGGTCGCCGTCGCACTGCTGAGTACCTGCCACCCGGCGCTGCCCAGGGTCTTCAGTCCGTAGGACACCGGGCCGCCGCCGGCAGCCACCGCCCGCAGCGCGGTGGCCAACGCGGTGCTGGTCTCCGACCCCTCCACGACGCCCTTCGGGTTGCTCGCGGCGGCCGGCGCGGTCACGGCGGCGGGTCCCGCGGCGGGCGAACGGACGGCGGCCGGCGGATGGACGGCGGCCGGCGGATGGACGGCGGCCAGCCCGGAAACGGCGAGCGCGAGAGCGGCCAGCGACGGGAGGAGAACCCGGCGGCGAAGGACGGTTCTGCGAAGTGACACGGGAGACGACCTCTCTGAGGAAGTGCTGTGGAGATCGTGTGGCATCGCCGAACGTTAGTCAAGGCAACTGACGAATACATTTGCGCACCGATACCGCGCGGGCCATGGTGGCTTCCGGCAGAATCGAGAAGATGGCAGCCTGGGTGTTGCACGTCGATCTCGATCAGTTCATCGCGGCGGTCGAGGTGCTGCGACGACCGGAACTAGTGGGTCTGCCCGTGGTGGTCGGCGGTAGCGGCGATCCGACCCAGCGGTCCGTGGTGGCGACGGCGTCCTACGAGGCCAGGGCGTTCGGTGTCCGGTCCGGCATGCCGATGCGGGTCGCAGCCCGTAAGTGCCCCGACGCCGTGTTCCTGCCCGCCGACAACCCGGCCTACGAAGAGGCATCGGCCGGGGTGGTGGCCGTACTACGTGACTTCGCCGACATCCCGCTGACGCTGGAGATTCTCGGCTGGGACGAGGCCTTCGTGGGCGTCGACACCGATGATCCGCTGACCCTGGCCCGGCAGGCCCAGCAGGCGGTATTGGACGCGACGGGCCTGTGGGCCTCGGTGGGTATCGGCGACAACGTGCTGCGCGCCAAGATGGCGACCGACTTCGGCAAGCCCCGCGGCACCTTCACGCTGACGGAGAGCAACTGGTTCGAGCTGATCGGGGACCGCGGAACCGACGCGCTCTGGGGCATCGGGTCGAAGACGGCGAAACGGCTGACGCAGTTGGGGTTCCACACCGTGCGTGAGCTCGCCGCCGCCGACCCGCAGGCCCTGGGCGCCCAGGTCGGGCCGACCATGGGTCCACGGTGGGTGGGGCTGGCCCGCGGTGCGGCCCGCTCCCAGGTGATCGGCTCGCCGTACGTCGCGCGGGCGCGGAGCCGCGAGACCACCTTCCAGCAGGATCTGACGGACTGGGCGGAGGTACGGGCCGAGATCGACAAGCTGGTCCGTCAGCTCACTCTCGACGTCCGGGAGGAGGAACGCCCGGCCGTCCGGGTGGGGATCAAGGTCAGGTTCAAGCCCTTCGTCACCACTACTCGCAGCACCACGCTGGCCGCCCCGACGCAGGATCCCGACGTCCTGGTGGCGGCGGTCCTGGAGATTCTCGAGGGCCTTGACCACGACCGACCGATCCGACTCCTCGGCGTCCGGGCGGAGTTCGCCGCCGACGCCGAACGCCGGCTCAACCCCAGTCGGGGTCGAGCCGGCTTCGGTGGGGATGCTGTCTGAACCGCACTATTCAGTAGGCACGGTCTTCAGGAACTGCGGAGCCTGACGGATCTTGGTGGCCTGCTCCCACGAGTAGGTCAGGCTGATCAGCTCCGGCTCGTCCCACCGTCCGCCGAGGAACGAGACCCCGACCGGCAGATGGAAGGAGTAACCGGCGGGCACCGTGATGTTCGGGTAGCCGGCGATGGCGGCCGGGCTCGAGGAGCCCACCAGGAAGTGATCACCGTTGATGAGGTCGGTGGTCCAGGCGGGCGAATTGGTCGGCGCGATGATCGCATCCAGCTTGTACTTGGCCATGGTGTCGTCGATCGAGTGCTGGGCGACGGACCGGGCATTGTTGCGCGCCTTGATGTATGCCGGATCGGTCAGCGGTCCCTGTGCCTGTGCCTGCTCGAAGATCTCCTGACCGAAGTACTTGAGCTCCCTCGGGCTGGAGTTGTCGAAGTTGATCAGATCCTGCAACGTCTTCGGGTACTTCGCCGAGGTGTTCTTCTTCAGATACGCGGCAATCTCGGCCTTGAACTCATACTGAAGGGCAGTGTTCTCGTCCGCGTAGGCGGCCTCGATCGGCACGTTCGCGGGGTCGACGATCACGGCTCCGAGCGACTTCAGCTTCTTGATGGTCTTCTCCATGATGGCGTCGGTCTCCGGGCTCGATCCGAAGTTGCCTTCCCGCCAGACCCCGAGCCGCGCGCCCTTGAGCGACCCGGCCTTGAGGTACCTGGTGTAGTCGGCGGTCACCTTCCCGCGCTGGGCGGCCGTGGCGGAGTCGGTCGGATCCACCCCGGTCAGGGCACCGAGGAGCACGGCGGCATCGGTGACGTTGCGGGCCATCGGTCCCGCGGTGTCCTGCTGCGAGGAGATCGGCACGATCCCGGACCGGCTGGCCAGTCCGAGCGTCGGTTTGATACCGACCAACCCGTTCTGACCTGACGGGCAGACCACCGACCCGTCGGTCTCGGTGCCGATGGCCACGGTCGCCAGATCGGCCGAGGCAGCAACTCCGGAGCCGGCGCTCGAGCCGCAGGGGTTGCGGTCGAGCACGTACGCCATGTGGGTCTGGCCGCCGACACCGCTCCATCCGCTGGAGGATTGGGTCGAGCGGTAGTTGGCCCATTCGGAGAGGTTGGTCTTGCCCAGGATCAGCGCACCGGCCGCCTTGAGCTTCTTGATGATGAACGCGTCGGGCGGTGTGCTTCCGGCCAGAGCCAGTGAACCCGCGGTGGTGGGCATCCCGGTGGTGTCGATGTTGTCCTTCACCAGGATCGGGATGCCGAGGAGCGGCCGCCGGTCACCGTTGCGGCGTGCTCGGTCCGCAGAGGCGGCCTCCGCCAAGGCAGTGCGGCTGACCGTGATCACCGCGTGGAGTTTCGGGTTCAGCACAGCGATCCGGCGCTCGTAGAACCGGACGAGTTCGGTGCTCGACAGCCGCCCGCGATTCATCTGGGTCTGCAACTGGGGAATCGTGGAACTGTCCACGTCGATGCCGGACACCTTGGTGGACAGGATGTCCACGTGGTCCGGTTTCGCCGTGGACTGGACGGTTGCGCCCGCACTCGCTGTCGCGGTGGCGGGAACGAAGGCGACGGCGACAGTGGCCACCGTGATTGCGATTGCGGGGACCACGCGGCGGCGGGTCCAGTTGAGGGTTGCCATGCTGTCACTGTGCCCCACAGGCAAATCACCGAAAATGAACAGTTTGTGTCGCATCTTCACCAACAACGCAAAGGCACCGAATGGGCATGATCAACTGTCCGAAAAGTGCGTTCTTTCGGTATCGCATGGTCGGCCCGACGATCAGCGGGCACCGCAACCGCAGGACGCCCGGAGGATCAGTTCGGGCTGGTGCGTGACGTTCTCGTACTCGCCATCGGGCGCGAGGACCCGTGTGATGGCGTCGGCGGCCATCGTCCGCACCGGTTGCCGGACCACCGTCAGCGGTGGCCAGGTGTATTCCGATTCCTCCGTCCCGTCGAACGAGACGATGGCGACGTCCGCCGGCACCCGCAGGCCCCGTTCGTGCAGGCCGCGAAGCACCCCGATGGCTTGCAGGTCGGAGCTGACGAACACCGCCGACGGCGGGGACCCGCCGCCGAACAGACGTCGGGCGGCGTCCAGTCCGCCGGCGCGGGACCACGGCTCCCGGGCGATGGGACCGTCGGGCAGTCCCGCGTCCCTGGTGGCCTGGAGCCAGCCGCGCTCGCGCAGCTCGTCACCCGGCGCCCGCCCACCGCCGATGACCAGCGCGACACGTCGGTGGCCGTGGCCGATCAGGTGGGTCACCGCGTCGTAGGCCCCGGCGAACGCGTCGACCCCGACGCTGACGAACCCGGGCACCCCCTCGAACGTGCCGAGCAGGACGGTCGGCACGCCGGTGAGCGGAAGGTTCGCCAGATCCGGTCGGGACATGGCCGGCGTCAGGAGAAGTCCGTCGATCTGTCGCGCGGTCAGGTTGAGCACGTGACGCCGTTCGGTGTCGACATCGCCCTCGCTGTTGGTCAGCAGGACCGCGTGACCCCGGCCGGCGGCTGCGGATTCGATCGCCAGCGCCAGTTCCGCGAAGAGCGGGTTGCCGATCTCGGGCACCACCAACCCCAGCAGCTTGGTCGACCCGGTGCGTAGCGCCCGTGCGCTGGCGTTCGGCCGGTAGCCGAGCACGCGGATCGCGTCCAGCACCCGCGCGGCCGTCGCCGGCGCCACCGGCCGGGGGCCACCGTTGACGACGTAGCTGACCACTGCGCTGGATACCCCGGCGTAGCGGGCTACGTCGGACCGGGTGATCTGGCGTGAACCGGACGGCCCCATGCCGGCGGTCCGCTCAGCCTGCGGCGTGTGTCGCGGGCCGTGGAAGTTCCGAAGGCGCGTCACCGTGGTCCGGGATCGGCAGTCGCTCCCCGCGCTGCAGGGCGGACTGGTGAGCCACCACGCCGGGCAGCGTGTACCGGGCGGCGACCCAGGCGTTGACCGGGGGCATCGTGCCGTCGACGACGGCGCGGACGAAGTCGTCGACGAGGAAGTGGTGGCTGCCCTCGTGCCCACTCGGCATGCCCCGGTAGACCTCGGGCAACCGGTCGGCATCGTGCACGGGCGCGTAGCCGGACACGAACGACTCGCGCAGCTCGGGCGCGATGTGGGCCAGCGACGGGTCGTCCAGGGACATGCTCGGGACGGTGGTCAGTTCCGTCGTCACGTCGTGGACCTCGTGCTTGTCCTGCCACACGCTCACCGTCGCGAGTTGCTCGAAACTGGCCTCGGTGCCGAAGTAGCGGAACCGGGATTCCCGGATCTGCGAGGGATAGCCCACCCGGCGCATCTCGTTGATCCGCATGGCCCCGCCGTTGTCGAGCTCGAAAAGCGCGCTGGCGTTGGAGAAGTCGTTGCCGAACTGGCTGACGTCCTTGTCGAACACGCCGTCACCCCGCTCGTCGCGGATGCCGATGCAGCTGACGCTGACGGCATGACCTGGAATGGCGCCGAGCACGCCGCCGATGGAGTGGGTCGGGTAGTTCATCGGCGGGTAGCTGGCGGTCTTCTTCCAGTCGGCCCCACCGCTGTACTGGTACGCGGCGTAGAAGCCGAGGTCCATGTCGTGGACGTAGTCACCCTCGGCGTAGAAGATCCGCCCGAACGCACCGTCCTGCACCTTCTTCCGCGCGAAGACGGTGGCCGGGTTGTAGTAGCTGGTCTCGCCCATCATGTACGTCAGGCCGGTTTCCCTGACGGTGTCGATGATCTCGGCGATTTCCTGCTCGGAGATCGCCATCGGGACCGCGGAGTACACGTGCTTGCCGGCGCGAAGGGCCGCAACGACCAGCGGGCCGTGCGTCCAGCGCTGTGTGAACAGCGCGACCGCGTCGACGTCGGTTTCCAGCATGGCCTCGAAGGAGGCGACCGTCCCGGCCAGGTGTTCACGTTCGACCAGTTCGGCTGCGCGCTCCGGGAGGAGATCGGTGACCAGCACCCGGCTGACGTCCGGGTGCACGTTGAACAGGGTCGCGAACTGACCGGCGAACTGGCCGGCGCCGACGATTCCGAGGGAGATCATGCTGACCTTTCGAGAGACTTCTGGCCGGCAGCGACGCCGGCCGGGACGCGGTCAGTCTGCCAGAGGAATCTACTCGTGACAACTCGCGGATCAGTGCAGGTGCAGGGCCATCGGAATGGATGATGGCCGCAAACGCTACTCGTGTAGAGCGGCGTCGTCCGGCGCCTTCGAGGCAGGCCGACCGCGAGCGGCGAACAGGGTCAGGCCCAAGCCGAAGACCATCACCGTCCACCAGAGCCACGGTCCGGGCCAGGATGCTTGCGACACGACCGTGACCACGCCGGTGAGGACCGCGGTCACCAGGAGTCCGCCCCACCACCGGGCGGCCGCGACGAGGGCAACCGCGAGTACCGGCCAGGTGTAGAACGAGACCATCACCGATTCGAACAGGCAGCGGCCGGCGAGGGCCAGCGCCACCCACCACAGCACCTCCGCGAGCCGGGCCGGACGCCACCGCCCACTGCGCGACTGGCCGATGCCCCGCCATCGTCGTCCGATCACCACCCCGAGACCGCAGGCCAGCAGGATGGCGAGAATGCGTCCCGGCCCGGCGGACACCGCGCCGCCGCCCATCTCCGGGGCGAGGAGCGTCCAGGGGGTCGAGTGATTGGAACTCGACGTGGGAAAGTTAGGTTGATGGGCGACGGCCCGGACGGTGGCCTCCCAGTTCGCCAGTGCCGCGGCGCCCAGCAACCCAACTCCGGGAACAGCCGCCCGGACCAGAAATCCCACGATCCGACGCACACCTCGACCAGCAGGGAGCGCCGCCAGCACAATCGGAAGCCCCAGCAGGACAAGGGGTTGCACCGCAACGGCGACCCCGACCAGCCAGGCCGCCCGAGCCGGGCGCGCGTTCGCCATGGCCAGGATCGCATAGAGGAGGAAGGCGAGGGCGACGGCGTCCTCCGGATGCCCGAACCGCACCGAGACATTCCACAGTGCAACTACTCCCGCGGCCGCGAGAACCGCTCGCGACCGGCGGTCGGCACCCAGCCGCTCGGCGATCGCGTCCGCGGCGAACAGCGCGGAGCCGGAGATCGCGATCTGGTACGGCCCGGCCACCAACCAGGCCGACGGGAACGGGTTCTGCGCGGTCTGGAAGGCCAACCCCAACCCGGCTGCATCGATGACGGCCACCACCGGCACCAGGATCAGGGCGGCCCCTGGAAAGGTGACCAGGGCGGTGGGCTGCGTGTAGAGGCCGCCCAACTCCAGGTGCCGCAGGCGATCTGCGGCAACGAGCGTCCGCCACAGGTCATGCGGGAGGGCCCACCCCGCCTGGCCGATCAAGTGTGCACCCCAGGTGCTCGTCACCATGCCGAAGACGATCAGGACGGCGGTGGCGACGAGTGGTGACAGCCGGTTCCGCCCAGGGAATCCGGCCGGGCTCATTGCCGTCCTCGGCGGTGCGAGTGCGTCGACAGCAGCATGACGGCGCCGGGAGCGTGTTCTGGGCACCCCCCAAGCCTATGGCCGGCGTGAGCGGCGGCTGTGACGTGCTGGCCGCCAACCCCAATCCGCTGTCGTCACCGTAGGATCATCGGTGATGACGACTCCGGACCCCCATCCCGGCGGCCAGGAGGAATTCCGGCGGCGGAGAGCTGGAACAACACTCCCGCCGCTGGCCGACCAGATCGGTTTTCCTGCTTTCGTCGTGATGGCCTGCACGATCTCCGTCGGCGTCTGGGCCTGGATCAGCTACGGCCTGGCCGAACCGCATGACTTCCTGCGCTACACCATCATCGACCTCTCTGCGGTTGCCATCGCCACCGTCCTGCATACCGTGGCGCGATGGCGCCTGGCCCGCGCTCGGATCAAACGATCGGCGGCCGCCGGCTGGATCGTCTACGTCGGCCCACAGGTGCTCTGCGGCATCATCTTCCTGATCGTCACACCGGCATCGACCCCCACCGCCTCCTTCTCTGCCGACACCAACATCTACGGCCTGATCCTGGTGGAATCCGTGCTGCTACCGCTGGTCGCGGCTGCCCTGGTCGCCGTCGTCGTGGTGCTGATCGGTGTGCCGATCAGCTGGCTTCTTCGCGGTATGGGGATCCTGCCGATCCAGGGCGAGAGCAGCCAGACCGGCGCCTACATGTCCCGCGCCGAGTACCTGGCCGGTGCCGCTCTCCTCACCGCGGTCACCGGCTTTGGCGTCTCCATGTACTTCGTGTCCCCGAGGGCAGTTGGCGAAAACTCCCGCGGACGCATGGGTCAGCAGTTCGAGGCGCTCGTCACCCTGCGAGGCAATCTCTTCGCGTCGGTCTGCGTGGTCGTCTGCGTCGCGGTGATCATCGCAATGGTGATCGTCAGCGAACGGGCCCACCGGCGACGCATGGATGCGCCGCCCCACTGATACGGAGAGGGGATGAGTTGGCGATGGCCGGTGGTGGTCGCCCGTCGAGCCGGCCACCACCGCCGGCTGCGCAGTCAGCAACCGTCGCTTCCGGGGCGCCGCACGACGTCGGGGCTCCGGTTCCAGATCGCACGAAGCCAGAGCCCGATGACCGTTTCCCGGAACGCCGAGCTGTACGACGTGTATTCGACGCAGCCTCCCTGGTGCAGTCCCCCGATCACGCCCGCGACGGCGTTCAAACCGGGCCTGCTGGTGGGGACCAGCATCGGCGAGCCGCTGGTCCCGCCGACGTAACCGTGGCAATCGAACGCCGAGTAGCCAAGATACACATAGCTTTTCGTTCTGCAACTGATCGGCGCGTCGTTGATACCGGCCGCGTAGGCGGGCACGGTGATGGTGGTGCCGCTCCGCGGCGCAAGACTGAGCAGGTTGCCGCCGGTCACGGACTGCAGCGAGACGAGATGGCCGCCGCGGACCTGCGGGGCAATCCTTAGCACAGCAAAATCGTCCTGTGAATTCGCGGTCGCCGTCCATGACGAATCGACGAATGCATTGCTGACGGTCCATACCCCGTAGGGCGTGGCGCCGTTGAGATAGCCCGGCGCGAAGAGGACTCCGGCGCCGGTGCCGGAGATGCAGTGAGCTGCCGTCAGGATCAGGTTGCCGGCCGGGCTGCTCACCACCGTTGCGGTGCACCGATGCGCAGCCGTCGGACCTCCGAAGAACAATGGGCCGACGGTGGGAATGCTGCCGACGTGCCCGGCGACCGGGATGGCTGCCGGGGAAGCTGCTCCCGCCTGCGGAGCACCGGCCAGCACGACGGAGAGGGCAATTGCCAGAGCCAGCGCCCACGGCTTCGGTCTGCGCGAGCGAGGTGACGTCATCCCGCCAGCATCTCATCACCGGTAGTTACTGCGGAGAAGGACATCGTCACACCGCGGCAGGGACCCCCGCCCAGCGACGTAGGGTCGGCCCGTGGACGGAATCGTAGGACCGGACCGGCCCGACAATCCCGACGGTCAACTCAGGGCCGCCGAGAACGACCGGTCCGTCGGACGCATCTTCAGCTTGACCGACGCCGTTTTTGCGATTGCCATGACGTTGCTGGCCTTGGATCTGAAGGTGCCGGACGTCGGCGAGCAACCCACCGATTCGGCCCTCCGGCATGCCCTGGGGGCGCAGAGTTCGACCTACGTCGCCTTCCTGCTGAGCTTCTACGTGATCGCCACCTACTGGCGGCGCCATCACCGACTCATGCGGACCGTCCGGGCGTCGGACCGCGCACTCCTCCGCCGGACGATCCTGCTGTTGCTCGCGATCAGCGCGATGCCGTTCACTTCGGAGCTGCTCGGCAACTATTCGACCGCCATCGCAGTCACCGTCTACGCGCTGGTCAATGCGCTCGCCCTGGCCGCTCTTCTGCTCATCGACTACGAATTGGCTGCTCGCGGGCTCTCCACCGATGGCAAGGCCAGTGGCACTGCGCACGAGATGTGGTGCGATTTCGTGGCTTTCCTCCTCGCCGTCCCGGCGGCCTACCTCATTCCCGGGCACGGGTTGATCGCGCTGATCGGGCTGCTCGTCATCAGCGGTGCGGCCGGACGAATCATTGGCAGGCGACTCGCGAAACGACCCGCGGCGGCCGGGCCTGCACCTGCCGAGCCCATGGCAAGCCAGCCAACACCGGCGGTCAACCTGTTGCCTCACCAGGAGACCACTACCGCCGCGGGGCGAAATCGCAGCCGCCGCTTCGGATCTGGATCCGTTGGTATCGATCGACCTCGCCGGCACCGGAGCTGACCGGGCGTCAGGCCTCGTCAGGAGTGACCACTCAGTTGCCGGGACCGGCCACCAAGGCGACGACGGTCAGGGCGGCAACTGCGGCGAGGCCGACGAACAGACCCCGGACCGGGCGGCCGATCAGCCATCCGGCCACGCGTTCCGGCCAGGAGGCAGCCGGTTCGGTGCGCAGCCGCCAGATCGTGCCGAGTGCACCCTGCCGCTCCGCGCGTCGGTCGAACCAAAGGGTGAGGAACGGCGGGATCGACGAGAACAGGCCCAGCACCCCGCGTCCCACCGTCCACCGCTGATCGACCCACACCAGCACGGTCGTCGTGCAGTAGGCGAGAAACACCACGCCGTGCAGCATCCCGAAGACGGTGACTCCGAGGTCGGTCGTCTTCGTCACGTACTTCAGGAACATCCCGACGAGGAGCAGCCCCCAGGTGATGGCCTCGGCGACGGCGACACGTCGGAACAGCTGCAACGGGTTCATACGCCCAAGGTATCGGCCGTCAGGGCAGGATGTTGCCGGCAGCGAGGTAGATCTCGTACCACTCCTCGCGCGTGATGTGGACATCGCCGGCCGCCGCGCACTGGGTGAGTCGATCCAGGTTCATCGTGCCCGTCACCGGCTGCATCTTCGCTGGGTGTCGCAGCAGCCAGGCGATCGCCATGGTGGTCGACGAGACGTCGTATCGTGCCGAGATCTCGTCGAGCACGCGGTTGAGTTCGGGGAACTTCTCGTTGCCGAGGAAGACGCCCTCGAAGAACCCGTACTGAAATGGCGACCACGGCTGGATGGTGATGTCGTGGAGCCGGCAGTAGTCCAGGATGCTGCCGTCGCGGTCGACCGAGCTGTCCCCCAGCATGTTCACGTTGACCCCGGCGGTGATCATCGTCGTGTTGGTGATGCTGAGCTGGAGTTGGTTGGCCACCAACGGTTGTCGGACCCAGCGTCGGAGAAGTTCGATCTGCATGGGGTTCTGGTTGGAGACGCCGAAATGCTTGACCTTGCCGGTGTTCTCGAGCTCGTCGAACGCCTCGGCCACCTCCTCCGGCTCCACCAGCGCATCCGGCCGGTGCAGCAGCAGGGCGTCGAGGTGATCGGTGCGCAACCGGCTCAGGATGCCGTCGACCGACTCGAGGATGTGCTTCTTCGAGAAGTCGAACGCGACTCCCGGCCGGATACCGACCTTGGACTGCAGGATGATCGTGTCGCGCACGGCCGACGTCATGCCGATGGCGTCGGCGAAGATCTCCTCGCACCGGCCGTCGCCATAGACATCGGCGTGGTCGAAGAACGTCGCACCGATCTCCACCGCACCCTTGACGAACTTCTCCGCCATGTCGGCGTCCAGCGTATTGATGCGCATGCAGCCCACCGCCACGACGGGCACCTCGAGCTTGCTCGACCCCAATGTCATTGTTCTGATGCCTACCAGCTAACCAGGCCTGGGACGTCGCGAGTATCAGGCGTCGGTGTAGGCGGTCAGCACCGTCAGCACCGGAGCGCCGGTGAGGATCGAACCCAGGTTGCTCGCCCCGTCCCCGGCCCGCCAGGCGCGGTAGGCCGCGTCCGCCTCGGCCGAGGCCCAGATCTCGTGGACCACGATGTGCGCCGGGTCGGCGTTGTCGACCAGGACCTCGACACCCTCGCAGCCGGCGAACGCCCTGGTGTCGGCGAGGATCTCCCGGAGCAACTGGTGCGCACCCGGCAGCGATTCGGGCTTGAGACGCAGTTCGAGAAGCGCGATGACTGGCATGGCTGCACCATATCGGTCGGCGTAGGGGCCCGAGATGCCGCTGTCGGTGGTCGGATGCAGGATGAGGTCCATGACTCGGACCGGACGCTTGGAACTGGCCGCCTTCGACGCCCAGGACACCGAGACCCTCGCGAAGTTCTACGTCGACCTCACCGGTTGGGAGGTGGTGCGCAACGACGGTGGTTGGATCAACATCAAGACCGGGGACGGTCAGGAGATCGGGCTGCAGCCGTCGGGCGATCACGTCCCGCCGCAGTGGCCGGGGCAGGAGCACCCTCAGCAGTTCCACCTCGACCTGCTGATCGACGGCTTCCAGGCGGCGGCCGACCGGGCCGTCACCCTCGGGGCCACCCGCCTGGCCGAGGGTCCGACCTGGATCACCCTGGCTGATCCGGCCGGCCACCCGTTCGACATCTGCCAGCGTGAGGGGGTCGGACCGGTGATGGGTCTCTATGCCGTGACGATCGACGCGCCCGACGCCGCAGCCCTGGCCCACTTCTACGCCGACCTGCTCGACATGGAGGTCACTTATGAAGGTGCCGAAGGCGGACTCGTCTCCGGGGAGGGCAAGAATCTGATGTTCCAGCAGATCAGCGGCTACCACCGACCGCAATGGCCCGATCCGGCCCACCAACAGCAGGCGCACCTCGACATCCTGGCGGACGACCTGGATGCAGTCGAGGCGCGGGCGGTCGAACTGGGCGCGACAGTGCTCAAGGGCGGCGGTCAGCAGTTCCGCACGCTCGCGGATCCGGCCGGGCACCCCTTCGATCTGACCGTCTGACGACCTGACCGTCTGACGATGCGATTGTGGTGATATCGCCACATCGGTGCGCCGACAATCGATGTGGCTGTTCGACAACATGAACACCCACGAGGGAGCCGTGCGGACATCACCACATCGAGGGGAGGCCGAGGACATGGTGCAGGACTCGCCGATTCGCAGCGCCGCGGCCCTGGGTCGTGCACTGCGCTCGGCTCGAGGCGGTTCGCGCGGGCGAGATCACCGAAGTTCAGGCACTCGCCCAGCACGAACGTCTCACCGAACTGAAGATGCGGTTGCTGGGGACCGGACCTCGCGACGGACCGCCTGGAAGTTGGCCCGTGAGCACGGCGTCGACATCTACGACGCGGAGTACCTGGCCGTCACCAAACTCCAGGCCGATGCGCTCATCACGGTCGACCCCGACCTGGCGGCGAAGGCGCGGACCCTGGTTCCGCCGGCCCCACTGGAGGTACTCACCGAAGATCTGGACTGACCGGCAGAACTGAGCCTCGAGACAGTTCAGAAGTTCTTTTGCGAACGGTGTCGACCCGGCCGCCGGCCGTTCGACGCATGGTTGAACGTCCACGTTGAACACGGTTGACACCAGTCACCTCGAGCAAGGAGCACATCATGCGTTTCCTCGGATATACCCTCGGCGACGACTCCACCCCCTCCGCCCCGCCGACCCCGGAGATAATGGCCCAGATGGGCCAGTTCGTCGAGGGGATGACGGCGTCGGGCCACCTCATCGCCACCGGCGCCTTCGCCCCGATCGCCATGGGCACCGTCAAGGTCAGCCTCACCGGCGGCGAGTTCACCGTCACCGACGGACCTTTCACCGAGGCCAAGGAACTGATCGGTGGTTGGGCCCTCACCGAGTTCGACACCGTCGCGGAGGCCATCGAGAACACGAAGAAGTTCCTGACCATCGCCGGCGGCGGCGAATCCACCATCCGCCGGATCTTCGGGCCGGAGGACTTCCCGCCCGGATTCGATCCGACCGCCTTGGCCGCCAACGCGGCCGCCGACGGCCGGTAGCACGTCCGGCTCCGGTGGTGCCGCCCTGCCCGGCAGCACCACCGGAGCGCTTCCGCCGGCTCGACGAGCCCTTGCGTAGCCTCGCCGGCCGGTGATCTCATCACAGTTGTGACGGCGACACCCTCTGACGGACCGGCCCCGCACGGCGATCCTGCACGGGCAGTCGAAACGGTCTTCCGGGCCGAATATCCGCGCCTGGTGGCAACTCTGAGCCGGATGACCGGCGACATCGGACTGGCCGAAGAGCTCGCCCAGGACGCTCTGGTCGCCGCGGTCGAGCAGTGGCCCACCTCCGGAATCCCCGACAACCGAGGCGCCTGGCTGGTCGCGATCGGCAAGCGGCGCGCCGTCGATCTGTTCCGGCGCAACCAGAATCTGCATCGCAAGTACGCGGCAATCGGCCGCGACCTCGGGCAGGAAGAAGGGGCTGTGAGCGAAGATTTCGACACGGCCCTCGACAACGATCTCGGGGACAACCTGCTGCGGTTGATGTTCACCGCCTGCCACCCGGTGCTGGCGGTCGCGGCCAAGGTGGCCCTCACCCTCCGACTGCTCGGTGGCCTGACCACCGACGAGATCGCCCGGGCATTCCTGGTGCCAGAGGCCACCATTGCCCAACGAATCGTCCGGGCGAAGAAGGCGCTCACCAAGGCGAAAGTGCCGTTCGAGGTCCCACACGGACAGGACTTCCTCGATCGCCTTCCCGCTGTCCTGCAGGTGATCTACCTGGTCTACAACGAAGGCTATTCGGCGACCGCGCACGACGACTGGATGCGGCCCTCGCTGTGCGAGGACGCGCTGCGGCTCGGTCGCACCGTCGCCGGCCTCCTCCCGCGGGAGGCGGAAGTGCTGGGCCTGGTCGCGCTGATGGAGATCCAGTCATCCCGCGCGGAAGCCAGACTGGGCCCCAAGGGCGAACCCGTGCTGCTGCTCGACCAGGACCGTCAGCGCTGGGATACCGGGGCCATCGAACGAGGTCTCGACGCCCTCGAACGGGCCGAGACCCTCACCAGCACCAGGGGTCCCTACGTCCTCCAGGCTGCGATCACCGGATGTCACGCCCGCGCCAGGGCAGCGCAGGATACCGACTGGTACCGGATCGCAGAACTGTATGCGGAGCTGGCCGGGGTGGTTCCGTCGCCCGTCGTCGAGTTGAACCGGGCCGTTGCTCTCGGCATGGCCTACGGCCCGAACGCCGGGCTCGAACTGATTGATCATCTGGTGGATGTGCCTGCCCTGCAGGGCTATCACCTGTTGCCGAGCGTCCGCGGCGACCTGTTGTTCAAGCTCGGACGGTTCGACGAGGCGCGAGTCGAGTTCGAGCGAGCGGCGTCGCTCACGCGCAATGCCCGGGAACGGGAACTGTCACTGGAGCGCGCCCGGGCCTGCATTCTCACCTGACGGCGGCTCACCGGACGGAGCGCCAGGGTCAGCCGCCCGGCACCTTCTGCGCCACGGGGACCACGATCTTCCGGGCGGCTGTCGTCGCAGGCGTCGTCGCCGACCCCGGCTCACCGCCACGGGCACCCTGGTCGAGTAGGCCGCCATCCTCTTCGCAACCTGTGAGGATCTCGCCACTACCGTTGCTCTCATGGACGGTGAGAGTTGGCTGGTCGAGGCCAGAGAGTCGTACGACACCGTGGCCGCCAGCTACACCGACCTCGTGCGGTCGGCCGTCGCCGACCAACCGCTGGTACGCGCATCGTTGGCCTTCTTCGTCGGACTCGTCCGAGGCAGCATCGGGCCGGTCGTCGACATGGGCTGCGGCCCTGGACACTTCACCGCCCACCTGCAGGACCAGGGACTCGACGCCTTCGGTATCGACCTGTCGCCGGCGATGATCACCATTGCGCGGCGAGAGCATCCCGGTCTCCGTTTCGAGGTCGGGTCCATGACGGATCCGGATCTCCCCGACTCCAGTGTCGCCGGGGTGCTTGCGTTCTACTCGGTCATCCATGTCCCGGACGAGGCGATCCCCGGTGTGCTCCGACATTTTCACCGGATTCTTCGGCCGGATGGTGTTGCGCTGCTGGGCTTTCACGTCGGCGACGAGCACCGCATCAAGACGGAGGGGTACGGCGGCCACCGGATGAACCTGCCGCTGGATCTGCGACCGATGGACCGGATGACGGGCTGGCTCCGAGACGCGGGATTCGGCATCGAGGCGCAGATCCTCCTCGAACCGGACGCCAAGGTGCCCGGCGGCATCGTGGTCGCCAGGCGGTCGGGCATCAGCGCCGAGAGCTGATACGACCTGTGGGGTCTCAACCAGCGCAACGAGACCACCCAGCTCGGCATCCGCCTCATCATCGCAACCGTCCCTACCCTCAGTCACGCGGCGCCCTGAAATCGTCACTTCGGTGGCAGCTATTCGTCGTCAGCACCCGAACGGATGGGCGAGACATGACAGAAAGTGCACCTTCTAACATCCTCGGCGTAAACCCTGTCGTCAATCGGGTGATCCCGATAGCTTGGGCTGGTCCACCACCGCCTTCGAGAATCCCGGGAGAAAATGATGCGTGTTGCGCCGACTCGACCGACCCAGCCCACCGTCAGCATCGTCGTTCCCGCCCGGAACGAGGCTCGTAACCTCGAGGTTGTGCTCCCGGGACTACCTGACGGCGTGGAGGTCATCGTCGTGGACGGCCACTCCCAGGACGACACGGAACAGGTGGTGAACGTCGTCCGACCGGACGCCGCCTTCGTCCAGCAGACCCGACGGGGCAAGGGCAACGCCCTGGCCGTCGGTTTCGCCCGGGCGACCGGCGACATCATCGTCATGTTCGACGCCGATGGTTCCGCCGACCCGGCCGAGATCGATCGGTTCGTGACCGCACTGAAGAACGGCGCGGATTTCGCCAAAGGTAGCCGGGTACTCGCCGGCGGCGGGAGTGCGGACATCACCTTGCTGCGTGACACGGGCAATCGCGCCCTGACCTGGTTGACGAACCGGGGTTTCCGTACCCGCTACACCGACCTGTGCTACGGCTACAACGCCTTCTGGGCCGACGTCCTGCCGCATCTGGACCTGCCGCCGACCCATCCGACGTCGGACACGATGGTCTGGGGTGACGGCTTCGAGATCGAGACCCTGATCAACTGCCGGGTCGCCGTCGCCGACCTTCGCGTCGCTGAGGTGCCCAGTGTGGAGCTGTTGCGCCTCTTCGGAGCCAGCAACCTGCACGCGGTGCGCGACGGACTTCGGGTCCTCAAGACCATCGCGACGGAGTGGCGAAGGGCCCGCAGCATCAGCCGTGTCGGCCGAGCCGACCGTGCGAACGCCCACCCGCGGCCGGTCGCCGAGCCGACCTCGGCCCAGCGGCCTTTGTCGCGCGATGACGGGGGCCGGGAGTCCTACCGCGCTTCGGCGTGAACATCCCGTCCCCACACCCATCAAATCTCCTGCGAAAGCTGATCGATGAATCGACGACAAATCCTCCTGGCCACCCGGATCGTGGAGGGCCACACCGACGAACTGATACCAGCGGTTCACCAGGCCGACCTCGTCCACCTGAGCAAGTTGCTGCTGCACGCGCAGCATCTGCGGTGGCGTCGTTCGTCCGTGGTTCGCGAGATCGCCCGAGTGGAAGCGCATGTCATCAACCACCTGCGCGACGAGGGCCAGGAACGGCCGATGGCCAGACGCCGACAGCGTGGGCTGTTCGGGAAACGACGTCAGGCCTGAGCGTCCCGTCACCGGCTTCCGCTACGTCAACTCGAACCCGGCCCGGTAGTCCCGGGGCGTCATGTTCTTCACGTCGCGGAAGCGGCGGTTGAAGTTCGACAGATTCGAAAAACCGCAGTCGGTCGCGACGGTGGAAATGTTCAGGTCGGTGTCGCGCAGCAACCGGCACGCGGCGTTGACCCTGACCACGTTGAGATAGATGGTCACGTTGCTGCCGGTGCTCCGGGCGAAGACCCGGCTCGCCGAGCTGGGGGCCAGGTGGGCGGCGCCGGCGATCTGGGCCAGCGTGAGCCGGGACGCGAATTCACGATGCATCAACGCCACCATGGATTCGATCCGGCCGGCGGTGGCCTTGTTCAGGGCCGGCGACTCGTGCTCGCCGGCCAGCAGCGGGGCCTCGTGGTGCGACAGTTCCAGCAGCAGCCCGAGCAGCTCCACCGTCTTCTCCGCCGGCGGGAGCTGCTCCAGCCGCCGCAGCGGTGCGTCGGCCCAGGTAAACGACACTCCGCGCGACGCGCGGTCGAGCAACGAGGACACACCGTCGAAGACCGGCGCATCGAAGAACCCGCGCCCGAGGAAGTCCCGCTTGAACTGGATGACCACGGCCTCGTGCTCGGTGTCGCCCGGCGTTGACACGTAGGTGTGCGGGACCTCGGGGCCGATCAACGTCAGGTTCCCCGGGGAGTAGTCCCCGACCGAATCACCGATCAGGCGCGTGCCCGAACCCTGCCGGATGTAGGTCAGCTCGAACTCGCGGTGGAAGTGCCAGACCGATTCGAATTCCGGCACGGCGAAGGAGGTGATCTTCCAGGTCAGCGGGTAGGTCGGGACGATGTGCTCGAAGGCAGCCAGCACGGCGTCGACCTTTTCTCGAATGAGGGCAAAATAGTATCAGAACGTGCTTCCAGCGGCATTGTGGCGGCCCACCCCCCCACGCCATCCTTGAGTCATGACCAGCACCCTAGAAAACATGCGGACGAGGTACCACATCTCTCCGGAAACCGTCCAGAAGTTCAACGACGAGGGCTTCGTCAAGCTCTCCGATGTGTTGGAACCCGACGATCTCCGTCTCTACGAGGCCGAGATCACCGCCAAGGTGAAGGAGCTGAACACCCAGCACCTCCCGATGGAAGAGCGCGACACCTACAACAAGGCGTTCCTCCAGATCGCCAACCTGTGGGAGCACAGCGACATCGTCAAGGAGTTCGTCTTCTCCGAGCGGTTGGCGGCCATCGCCACCGACCTGATGCAGGTCCGCGGCGTCCGGCTCTACCACGACCAGGCGCTGTACAAGGAGTCCGGCGGCGGCATCACGCCGTGGCATGCGGACCAGTACTACTGGCCGGTGTCCAGCGACAAGACCGTCACCGTCTGGGTTCCGCTCCAGGAGACCCCGCTGGAGATGGGCCCGCTCGCCTTCGCCAAGGGTAGCCAGAAGTTCGAATTCGGCCGCGATCTGCCGATCAGCGACGAGTCGGAGGCCTCCTTGGAGAAGGAACTGGCCGAGCACGACTTCCCGCTGGTGCAGGCGCCCTACCACCTCGGCGACGTCAGCTTCCACACCGGCTGGACGTTCCATCGGGCCGGCGCCAACAACTCCGGCGCACCGCGGGCCGTCATGACGGTCATCTACATGGATGCCGACATCACGCTGACCGAGCCGGTCAACCAGTACCACTTGAACGAGATCGACAACTGGATGCCCGGCACCAAGCCCGGCGAGGTGCCGGCCAGCCTGCGCAACCCGGTGCTCTACCAGCGCTGAGATCCACCACCCACCCTTCTGACCGACGACAGTGGCCCGGAACACCGAGAGGTGCTCCGGGCCACTGCGTCTCAGCCCTTGAGCCCGCCGGTCACCGTCTGCACGAACTGCTTCTGGAAGATCGCGAACACGATGATGATCGGGATGGCGGTCAGCACGGAGCCGGCCATGATCCCGCCGTAGTCGGTGGTGTACTGGCCGACCAGGCTCTGCAGACCCACGGTGGCGGTGAAGGAACCGGGCTCGTTCATCAGCGACGACGCGATGACGTACTCCTGCCACGTCGTCACGATGACGAAGATGCCGGCCGACGTCAGCGCCGGTGCCAGCAGCGGCAGCACCACCCGGCGGAAGGTGCCGAAATTGCTGCAGCCGTCGATGGCCGCGGCTTCGTCGAGCTCGCGCGGGATGTCGTCGATGAAGCCCTTGAGCAGCAGCAGGCATACGGCGGTGTTGAGGCCGGCGTAGGCGATGCCGAGACCGATGATGTTGTTGAACAGGTTGAGGTCTGCCCAGAGCTTGTACAACGGAACGACCATGGAGACGGCCGGCACCACCTGGACGACGAGCACCAGCCAGAACAACGCGTTGCTCCCACGAAAGGTGAAGCGGGAAAAGGCATAGGCCGCGGAGGCACTGACGCCGACGCTGAGGATCGCGGCCACGCCGCAGGCGATCACGCTGTTCAGCAGGTTCGACGGGAAGCTGCCCTCGAGCACCCGGATGTAGTTGGCCAGGCTCATGTTGCTGAAGTCGAACGAGCTACCCGTCAGGACGTTGGTCTGCCGTAACGAGGCCAACAGCACCCAGACGAACGGCACCATCACGATCAGGAAGACGATGGACAGCACCACATTCGGGATCGCCCCGGCCAACCGGTGGCGTGATACGGCGACCGGCGCGATGGTGGGGGCTTCGGGAGCGGTGATCATCGTCTTGACCTCTTCCGTTGGGCGATGAGGCGAATGATGACCGGCACCAACACGATCAGCAGGATGATCACCGAGAGCGCCGACGCCTTGGCGATGTCGAACTCGGAGAACGCCGTGTTGTAGAGCCACACCGGCAAGGTCAGCGTCGCATTGGACGGGCCACCACCGGTCATCAGGTAGATGCCGTCGAAATAGTTGGACGTGGCGATCACACCGAGCACCAGGCTGGTGATGACGATCGCCTTCATCTGGGGCAGGACCACACCCTTGAGGGTCTGGAACGAGTTCGCCCCATCGATCTTCGCCGCCTCCCGCGTTTCCACCGGCACCGATTGCAGACCGGCGAGCAGCAACAGGAAGTAGAACGGGAAGCCCTTCCAGGCCGCCGCCAGGATGACGGCCGGGAGCGCCGTGTTCTGGTTGGCGAGCCACGCCTGGTCGGAGTGGATGCCGACCAGCGACAGCAGGGAGTTGACCAGCCCGTCCTCGTTGTAGAACACCACCCAGATGTTGGCCACCACGACGCCGGGCAGCACCCACGGGATGATCAGCACGGGCCTGATCCGTCGCACGAACCAACTGCTGCGGTCGGCGGCCAGTGCCGCCACCGCACCGAGCAGGAACTGCAGCGCTGTGACGCCGACCGTCCAGTAGATGGTCAGCAGCACCGAGTGGTAGAACAGCGGATCCGACAGCATGGACTTGTACTGAGCCAGGCCGACGTATTGATCAGTGCCGCCTGCCGCTGTCGTGAAGCTGGCATTGATGTTCTCGATGATCGGATAGCCGACCACGAACAGCAGGAGGGCGAAGGCCGGGATCAGCCAGACGTAGGGTCCTGCGTTCCGCCGGCGCGACGCCGGTCGGCGCGGGGAGATCCCCGCGCCGACCGCTTTGATCGATGTCACAGTGCTTCTCCGCGAATCTATTTCGTGAGAGTCGCGTCGAAGGCCGTCTGGGCCTGTGCCAATGCGGCTTTGGTGGACTGGGTTCCCTGGATGACGCTCTGCATCGTCGACATCAGCAGGTTGGCCTGAGCAACGAGGTTGGCGTTGAGCGGGATCGGGTTGTTGGCGTTCTCGTTCAGGATCTTCCAGTAGATGTCGTACTGCGGCGCCTTCAGCGCGGTGGCGGCGTCACGACCGGACTTCGTCGCCGGCATCAGACCGGTGAACTGCACGATGTTCTTCGGTGCGTACATGTCGTTCACGAAAGTCTTGAGCACGTCGAACTTGTCGGACTTGACGTAGGTCGGCACACCCAACACCCAGCCACCCGTGCTGGAGTAGGTGGTCTTGTCCTTCGGCATGGTCTGGCCGAGCTCGAAGTCGGTGGCCGATGCCTTGTCCTTGCTGGGGATGTCCCAGAAGCCGTCGAACTGCATGCCCACGGTGCCGGCGCCGAAGCCCTCGACACAGGTGGAGGAGGCGGTGGCGACCAGGTTCGACTTGTCACCGGTGGCGGCCATCGACTTGAAAAAGTTGAAGCCGGCTTCGGCCTCGGGCGTGTCCAGCGTTGCCTTGGTCTGCTCCTTGTTCATGAACGCGCCGCCGGACTGGATGACGAACGGGCCGGCGTTGGAGTTGACGGTGTACCACTTGTCGCCGCCGACATAGCAGAAGCCCTGGTACTTGTCGCCCAGCGCACGGACCTTCTGCGCCGCCGACAGCAGATCGGCGTAGGACGTGGTCTCGCCGAACGGCGCCACCCCGGCCTTGGCCAACAGCTTCTTGTTGTACTGCATCACCCGCGTGCCGGTGTCGATCGGGAGCGAGAGCTGCTTGCCGTCGAAAGCGGCTGCCTGGTAGAGGTTCGGGTAGAAGTTGGCGGTGGCCAGCTCTCCGGTGTCGCCGACGATGGGCACGATCGGCTGCAGGTACCCCTTCGAGGCGAAGGACGGGAAGGTGGTCCCGTTGATCTGGGCGATGTCCGGGCCCTGCCCGGCCCTGAAGGCCTGGCCGAGCGCGTTGTCGTACTGGGCGAACGGGATCTGCCGCAGCGTCACGGTGTAGCCCGGGTGAGACGTGTTGAAGGCGGCGATGTACGCCGCCACCCGTCCGGAATCGTCGCTCGGGATCCACACGCTCAGTTCTTTGGACGGAGCCGCGGAGCCGGAACTGCTGGACGAGCAGCTCGCGACGGTCAGCACCATCGCAGCCGCCATGGCGGCCACGCCGATCTTTCGGATGTTTCGCATTGTTCTCTTCCTTGAGGGCGAAGTGCGGGGTCTGATCGGGGCACGGCGGAAGTGCCGTACCCCGGTGCTGCTAGCGGAGCGACAGGACAAGCGACGGGTTCTCGAGAATGACGCCGTCGGCGAGCAATTGGTGCTGCAGGGCAGGAACATCCACGTCCCGGAGCGCCAGGTCTCCGGGAAGTGCCTGCGCAACAGCGGTACCGGCTGCCTGTCCCATCGCAAGGCACTGGGCGATGGAGCGACAGCTGGCATGGGCCTCGTGGGTGGCCGAGAGGCATCGGCCGGCCACGATCACGTTGGACAGCGCACGCGGGAGGAGGACCCGATACGGGATGTCGTAGGTCCCGGAATCGGGAATGTACTTCCAGACCGTGTCGGTGCCACCGGTGTGATCCTCGATCGGTGCGCCGCAGGACGCGATCGAGTCGTCGAAACGCCGTGCCGACAGCACGTCGTCGGCGGTCAGCTGGTACTCGCCGTGGATCCGGCGGCTCTCCCGGACGCCGATGTGCATGCCGACGCCGACCAGCTCGGCCGCCTCGTAGCCGGGAATCTTCTCGCGCAGGAAGCGCACGTACTCCCCGACCTGCCGCCGGCCCTCCATCTCGGCGCGGGACAGCGCCTGGACATCGGTGGGGTCGATGTTCTCCACCCGAGTCATGTTGGCCAGCGAAACGCCATCCACCGGGGTGCGGTGGATGCTGCCCTCCTGCCGCGGGAGGTCGTAGGCGCCAGAGGCTGCGCCCTCTGCCATCCGCGCGAAGAGCTCCTCCTTCGGGAAGGAACGCGACCGCTCGGTGTCGACGTTCGCCAGCCGGAAGGTGGTGGTCAGCGCCTGCACCTGCTCACCGGTCTCCGCGCCGTCGAACCCCGCCCCGCCGAACGCACAGACGTCGGCGTCGCCGGAGGAGTCGACGACGTACCGGGCGCTCACCCGGGAGAGGCCGTTCTTGTTGGCCACCAGGACACCGGTGATCTGGTCGGGCCGGTCGCCCTTGATCACGTCGATGACCACCGAGTGGAACAGCACCGGGACTTTCGCCGCCGTCACCAACCCGTCCCAGACGGTCAGCAGCACCTCCGGGTTGTAGGTGACACCGCCACCCGCGCCATAGGTGTTCGGCCGGATGAACGCAGCCCCGACGGAGGTGAGTGCGTCCACCACCTCGTCACCGATACCGCCGACCACCTTGCGGTTCTCGCCCGGTGTGTAGAAGCCGTAGAACGTGTCGAGCACGGCCGTGCCGATCCCGCCGAGGCGGCCGGACTTCTCCAGCAGCAGGACGTCGGCACCACCACGCGCGGCTGCGATCGCCGCTGTGCACCCGGCCGACCCACCGCCGACGACCAGCACGTCCACCGAGGCGATCTCGGGAATGGAGAACAGGGCGCCGCCGAGGGTGCCGGCCAGCGGGAAATGGTGGCGATTCATGCGGGAACTCCTTCGAGACGCAGGTAGGCGGCCGGGGTGTCGACGAGCAGGGCATCCACCCCGGCGACGCCGATCCGTCTGACCAGCCGGGGCACGAAGTCGCGGCCCAGCACATCCATGCCGGGGCCGCCGCCGTAGGCGCGCAACGTGTTCCGCCGGCCGACGTCGGTCCCCAGCATCAGCTTCCCGGCGAAGCCACGCTCGACCATCTCGGCCACCAGATCGAGCAGGGCGCTCTCGGGGCGGTACTTGATGCGGCCGACGGTGTCGTAGACCAGAAAAGCGCCACGCTGCATCAGTTCCTCGTGGGCGTCCGGATCGGGGTTGCGATCGAGGTGGGCCAACATCACCCGGGAGGCCGGCAGGCCACCGGACTCGACGACGTCCAGGATCTGGTGACCGCTGGTGCCGACCTCGGTGTGTACGGCGAGCGGAACACCGGTGAGAACCGCTGCCTCGACGCAGATCTCGAGGCGCTCCCGCTCGGTGCGGCTGATCAACTGGTAGGACGCACCGGCTTTGATCACACCGGCCCTGGCCGAACTGGTGTCGCGGAACGGGACGCTCCAGTCGGAGGCGTCCATGCCCTCCTCGATGTCCGAGACCACGGCGCGGAGCAGTTGATCGGCGGTCGCCTGGTAGATCCAGTGATCAGCGCGGTAGTGGGCGTCGCGGTGGTACCCGGTCGCCGCCACGATGTGCAGCCCGGTGTCCTGGGCGACCTTCGCCAGCTCGGCCGGACGGCGGCCGAGACCGATGGTGGTGAGATCGACCAGGGCGTCGATCCCGGAATCGCGGACCGTCTCCAGCTCCTGGATCGCCTTGCCCAGGTCCTGGAAGTCCTCGCCGGCCAGCAGCGGGGACGACAGGAAGACGTGCTCGTGGGCATCCGTGCGGCCCAGCTGCGATACGTCGAGATCGCCGGTGACGGTGCGGATCAGGGCTGTAGCCGTGGTGGCGGGCGTACTCATCGCAGCGTCCATCCGCCATCGGCGGGGATCTCGGCACCGCTGAGGTCGCCGGCCTCGTCGGACAGCACCCAGCACACCACCTTCGCCACCGATTCGGCCCGCTGCGCTCCGTGGCTGACCCGTTGCAGTGACTGCAGTCTCGGCCCGAGCTCAGGTGATTCGACGGCGCGTCGGGCCATCGGGGTGTCGACCACGCCCGGAGACACCAGATTGACCCGGACACCGTCGGCCGCACCGACGTACGCCGAGGACCGGACCAGCGGCAGCAGGGCCGCCTTGGCGCTGGCATAGGCCACCGTCAGGAACTCGTCGTCGAGGGTCTTCGCGAGGGCCGAGCCGACGACTGCGACCGAGCCTCCGCCACTGGCCGCGAGGGCCGGGACGGCCGCACGCAGCAGCCGGAATACCGACTCGTGGTTGACCCGGTGCACTTCCCGCCAGGCCTCGTCGGTGCAGACGCCGATCGGTCCGTCGCCAAGGCGCCGACCGCTCATCCCGATGGCGTGGACCACTCCATCGAACGTTCCGAGCTCGGCAGTGGCGAATTCGATCGCACGCTCTGCACCACCGGGCTCGGTGATGTCGATGGTGTCGCGGTCGACGCCGACGTTCGGGATGCCACGGGCGGTCAGCTCGCGCATGACGGCCGCGCCGATCCCGCCAGTGGCTCCTGCCACCAGCACGCCGTTCACCTCCGTCTCCGAACGCGCAGGACCGCGGCCGACCGCTCGGCCTGGTCGAGATAGGCATCCTCGAAGAGAGCGTGCGAACGCTCCGCCCCGACGACGGCCGCACTGGTGAGCACCGACGGCAGTTGTCCACGGCCGGCGAGGATCTGCGCGGTCGAGACCTTCAGCATGTTGACGATCGCGGTGGCCGCGAGCGTGCTGCCCGGTCCGACCGGTGTCTCGACACCTTTGAGCGTGCAGAGGGAGTCACCGACCGGTGTGCACAGGTCGATGACAAGATCGCTGACGTCGGAGAGCTTCTGGCCCGAGCTGTGCCGCGGGGTGCTGGCGCCGTACTCCGACATCGAGGTCACGCCGACCACCGGGAGACCGGCCTTCCGCGCGATCATCGCCAGCTCGATGGCGACCGCGTTCTGGCCGCTCGCGCTGAACAGGATCATGCTCTGCGGCGGCGCCAGTTCGAAGTTGGCCAGGATCGCGTCGGCGAGCCCCTCGACCTTCTCCAGGAACATGGCCTGGCGCTGCCCGTTGTTGCCCACCACCTGGGTGTGGAAGGTGGTGGACAGCTCGACCAGCGGGTAGAAGCCGGGGAACGACCCGTAGCGAGGGAACAGTTCTTCCACCGCGATCCGGGAATGGCCGGTACCGGAGGCGAACATCACCGACCCGACACCGATCGAATCGGCGGCGATCTTCGCGGCCTGCTCGATGTTCTCGCCCTGGGTCTGCTCGATCCGGTCCAGGATCTCCCGAGCGCTGCTGAGCCAATTCATGTCAGTACACCAGTTCCTTGACTAAGCGGGAATGTGATCGAGCGGGAATGTGACGAGCCGGAATGTGACGAGCGGGCGGCGAGGGCGGCGCCGAGGGCGCCGGCCCGGGAACCGAGCGAGGAGGCGAGCACCTCCACCTCGCCGAGAAGCAGCCGACGATCGGCCAACCGGTCACGGCACCGCTGCCGGTAGCCGTCGAGTTCGTCGGCCACCGCCCCACCGACGACGACGGTGCGGGCCCCGGTGTAGGCGCAGACGGAGGAGATTCCGACGGCGAAGGCGTCGTAGGCCTGCTCCAGCACCCGTTCCGCCACCGGGTTGTGCTCGGCCTCCCGCGCCAGCAACGGCAGCGCGTCCGGGCCGTCGACCACCGTGACACCGCGTAGTTGCGCCCGGGCCAGGACGTAGGCGCCGCCGGCGTAGGCCTCGACGCAGCCGGCGCTGCCGCAACCGCACCGCTCACCGTCGATCACCGCTGTGAGATGACCTACCTCGCCGAAGTTGTCGCGGCCGGAGCTGACGACCTTGCCACCGACCACCACCGCGCCACCGATGCCGGTGCCGATGGTGGCGAACAGGACGTCGCTGCGGCCGTGCGCGGCTCCAAGTTCCAGTTCTGCGACGGCGAAAGCTCTGGCGTCGTTGAGCAGGACCGGTGTGCTATCGATCCGGTTGGCCAGGTAGGCGCGCACCGCGAACCCGGACCACTCGCCGGATACGTTGGGCAACAACGTGATCGTGTCGCGCTCCGGACTGAGGTGCCCGGGGACGGCGATGCCGACGCCTTCCACCGGGCCGCCTCCGGCCATGCGTTCCTGGCAGAGCGCCGCGATCGCCTCGGTCACCGCGAGATGCCCGGTGGTCGGCGTGCGGACCTTCCCGGAGGCGATGCTCCGGCCGTCATCGGAGAGGAGCTCCCACTTGATGTAGGTGCCACCGAGGTCGATGCCGAGCCAGGACCCGGACATCAACGGTCGGCGGAGTTCACGGTGCGCGGGTCGACGCTGCTGCGAAGCCGGTCCGACTGCAATGCGGCGTAGCAGAGCTGCAGTCCCGCAAGGGCCGTGCCGGCCTCGTTGGACGGCACCGTGCCTTCCTCCAGCGATCGCAGGAGGACGCCCATGCTGCCGTGCATGCCGTTCGCGAACCACGAGCCCTGCAGGTCGACGGTCTCGGTGCCGCGGTCGGTGAAGAGGTTGACCGAGCTGCTACCCAGGTATTCGTCGCTGCTGTTGTAGAGCACGCCCTTCGTCCCCTCGACGCGGTAGCCGGCCCACTCCTGCAGGTGACTGCTGCCCCGGAAGGTCACCGACGCCTGGGCATCCGGAAACTCGATGAGGGCATAGGCGTTGGTCGGCACGGAGATCACCGAGTTGGAGACCGACTTCGTCCGCGCCGTCACCTCGGTCGCCTCCTTGCCGGAGAACACCTGGGCGACCATGTCGAACCAATGGATGCCGTAGTCGAAGAGGATCAGTTCCTGCATCGTCGAGAAGATCGCGTTGTCGGCGACGACCTCGTCGTGCGGCCAGTACACCCAGAAATCGGCCGACAGCACGTCGCCGATCAGTCCGGACCTGATGGCGGACAACAGATAGGCGAAATGTGGTGTCCAGCGGCCGTTCTGGTTGACGGCGAGGGTCCGGTCGTTGGCCTTGGCGTACTCCACCAGGCTGCGGCCCTCGGAGATCTCCCGGACGAAGGGCTTCTGGCTCAGGACGTTCTTGCCGTGGTCGAGGGCGGCGCGCACGAGATCCGGGCGCACGTCGACGTGGGTGGCGATGTCGACGACGTCGATGTCGTCCCGCGCGAGCATCTCGAGGTGGTCGGTGTAGACATCGGCCGCCGGGAAGAACTCCTGCTGCCGCTCGACAGCCCGGTCGCGGACGATGTCGCACAGGGCGACCACCGAGTATCCGGCCTCCTTGTAGGCCGCCAGGTGCCAGGCGGAGATGCCGCCACAACCGATGACGGCGATCCGAGCGGACTTCACTGCCGGGTCGACCGGCAGGTACTGGACGCCGGCCGCCGTCAGGTCGGGGGCTGCCCGGTCGGGGGAGACCTCTGCGGGGGCTGCCAGGTCGGAGGTCATGCGATCTTCCCTTCGGCGAAAGCGTTGCGGTCTGCGGTGCCGGTACTGCCCAGGGGGGTGGCGCTGCCCAGGAGTTCGGTGATGCGACCGGACGACACGGCAAGGACGGCGGTGTCGACGATCTGCTGCCCCTTGCGGGAGACCTCCTTGCTGGACGGGCCGCTGGGTTGCGATCCGGTGTCCAGGCAGTGCAGGACGTGCGCAAGGGCCCCGGTCTGGTCCGGCCGGGCCTCGTCGACCGGAACGGCGACGGGCTCCGGATGGGCGGTCGTCTGCACGTGCACGGCGGGCGCGAAGTCGCGGCTGGTGATGGTGCCCTCGGTGCCGACCACCACGAACCCACAGGCCGGCGCCGGCTGGATCGTCCAGGGGTCGGAGAACGTGCCCCACTTGGTCTGGAACGTCGAGAGGCCGGAGGGGTAGGACGCGGTGACGACCGACTGCTCGTCCACCCGCAGGCCCACCGGACCCCAGGTCTGGGCCGTGATCCTGTCGGGCATCTCGCCATCGCGGAACCAGCTGGCCAGCGTCGAGCCGTAGCCGAGATAGTCCAGCAGCGATCCGCCACCGAACTCCGGCGAGTACCACCAGGACGCCGACTTCTTCTCCAGGCTGGCCTTGCCGAGATCCTTCTTGCCGTGCTCGTGTTCCAGCGGGCCGCGGTTGCCGTCGTAGTAGTGCACCTCGATGACGTCGCCGATCATGCCCTCCGCGATCAACCGCTGCGTGGTGAAGTGGGCCGGGTACCAGGCCAGCGGCCAGTTGACGGCCAGCAGGGTGTCGTTGCTGTCGGCGGCGTTGATCATGCGATCGGCGTCCTCGAGCGTCAGCGCGAATGGCTTCTCCAGGATGACGTGGATACCCCGTGGTGCAAGAAGTTCCACCAATTCGGTGTGTTCCCCGGTGGTGGAGCAAACGATTGCAATCTGCGGGTCCGCCTGGTCGATCAGGTGGTTCAGATCTTCGTAGCGTACATCGGTCGGTACATTCAGGTCATCGGAGACGGCGTCGCGACGGGCCGTCTCCGTGTCCCACACACCGACGAGTTGTGCGGCGGGCTGACCCATGATTTGTTTGATCTGATCACCGGCGTGCATGTGAGCGAATCCGATCACGGCGACGCGGTACGCGGCTTTCTCAGCCATGTGACTCCTTTGTCCGAACCTGATGCTTCGTCTGTGAGGGCAATCTGTCGGCGAACTGGTCTGCCGGCCGACTCCTGTTGCTTCTCTGCTCGTTTGAGCGTTAGTATTGCGCTCATCTGATAGAGGGAGTGTTGCACGATGCCTTTGGACCAGTCAACCCCCGAGCCACCCATCGACTTCGACGAGGAACTTGCTGCGACCGTCAGCCGGTTGTTCTGGCTCGAGGACCGGTCGAAGACCGAGATCGCCGATGAGTTCGGGCTTTCGCGGTTCAAGGTCGCGAGAATCCTGGACGACGCCCGGCGGTACGGGATCGCCCGGATCGAGATCGTCGAACCCACCGAGCGCATCGGGCGGCTGGCCGGGCAGGTGCGGGAGGCCTACGGCCTGACGGATGTGCGGCTGTCCGTCCGACCGATCACCACCTCCGGCGGACTCGCCGAACTCGGCGCGGTCGCCGCGTCGTTCCTGTCGGAGCGGATCCGGCCCGGAATGGTGCTGGGGCTGGGTTGGGGCAGCACCATGGCCGAGGTCGTCGCCCACCTGGCACCCGGCGGACCGGCGGACGTGGTGCAGCTGGCCGGCGGGTTCGCCAGCTCGGACGACGACTTCAACGGCAACCAGCTCGTCATGGCGGCCAGCGCCGTCCTCGGCGGCAACCCGTATCTGCTGCATGCGCCGGCGCTGGTGTCCTCGGTCGAGGCCCGCACCGTCCTACGTGCCGACGAGACGATCGCGAGAACCGTTGCCAAGTATCAGGAACTGGCGGCCATCGTCACCGGAATCGGCGTGTGGAAGGCGCACTCGAGCTCCGCGCTGTATCGCGGGAACGTATTGAGCGCCTCGGTCCATGCCGAGCTGCGCAAGTGGGATGTGGTCGGCGACACCTGTTGTCATTTCATCGACGCCCACGGTACGGTGATCGCCGCCCTGGAGGGACGCGTCACCGGTATCTCGGTGACCGAGATCCGCAGTACGCCAGTGCGTGTCGCAGTCGCCGGTGGCGCGGACAAGCTGGCGCCGATCCGGGCTGCGCTGGCCAGCGGCCTGCCCAACGTCCTCATCACCGACCTGAGCACCGCCCGCGCGTTGCTGGCCACCGGGATCGACAGAGACGGACGGAAAGACAGAGACGGAGGGTTGAACCATGGTTGAGGTCCTGCAGTCGGTGCTGACCAGGCTGGAGACGGCACGGATCGTTCCGGTGGTGGTGATCGACGATGCCGGCATGGCCGCCGACGTGGCGGACGCTCTGGTAGCCGGCGGAATCCATTGCGCTGAAATCACCTTGCGGACGAGTGCCGGCCTGGCTTCGATGGCCGCCATCTCCGGCCGGGACGATTTCACCCTCGGAGCGGGCACGGTCCTGACACCGGAACAGGTGGACGCCTGCGCCGACGCCGGCGCCGAGTTCATCGTCAGTCCGGGCTTCGACGAGTCGGTCGTCCGACGGGCGCAGGAACGCGGAATCGTGGCGCTACCGGGCATCGCGACAGCGACCGAACTGCAGTGGGCGCTACGGGCCGGTCTCGACGCGGTGAAGTTCTTCCCCGCCGATCGTCTGGGTGGCCTGGCCGGCATCTCCGCTCTGGCCGCCCCGTTCCCCGCGGTCCGGTTCCTGCCCAGCGGCGGAGTGGGGGTCGGCAACGTCGTCGACTACCTCGCGCACCCATCGGTCTTCGCCGTCGGCGGCAGTTGGATGGTCCCCCGCGCCGCCATCGCCGACCGTGACTTCGCGCTGATTGCGAGGCTGAGCGCGGAGGCCGCAACTCTCGTGCGCTGAGGAAGCTCACGGATTGCAATTAGTCGTGATCAAAGCGTGATGTTTTCTAGAGTGACGCTTCGGCAGACCGGCCGTCTTCCCTACAACGGGCTCAAGCAGACGGGCCTTGCAGATCACTTCGCGGCGCCTCCCGGCTCCGAGGAAGCAGGCCGATATCACCTGCCTCGATGTACTCATCGCACCTCTGACGACACGCGCCTCGTCGACCCGTCCGACGACGGTTCGTGACCACGACCTGGACCTGGTCGCCGTCGGTCACGGCGACCGTCAGGCCTTCCACCGCCTCCATCGCGCCTTCGCGGCAAAGGTATTCGGATTGGCACGCACGACGATCCGCGACCAGACGATGGCCGAGGACGTCACCCAGGACGTGTTCCTCGAACTGTGGCGCAAGGCGTCCCGGTTCGACCCGGCCAAGGGATCGGCCAACTCCTGGATCATGACATTGACCAGATCGCGGGCCATCGACCGCATCCGCATGGCCGAGGGCACCCGCGTCCGGGATACGACCTGGTCGCGGCGTGAGGTCACCCGCGACTTCGACAGCGTGACCGAGACCGTTCTGGCCTCGGCCGATCACCACCAGGTCGGAGCGGCCCTGTCCACGTTGTCCGCTCTGCAGCAGCAGGCCATCGTGATGACCTACTTCCGGGGGCTGAGCTGCACCGAGGTGGCCACGATGCTCCGCATCCCGACCAGCACCGTCAAGACCCGATGCCGCGACGGTCTGATCAAGCTGCGCCTGCAGCTGGCCGAGGCGGCGTAGTTCCCGGCCCGCCGGCGAGCGCGGCCACCTGCGCGTACGACTACCAGGCGGTGAACCCACCGTCCACGGTGAGGTCCGTCGCGGTGATGTAGGCGGCTGCCGAACTGAGCAGGAACGCGACGGGTCGGGCGATCTCCTCGACCGAGGCCATGCGGCCGATCGGTGTCTGCTCGGCGAACATCGCGTTGAGCTCGAGCGGGTTGTTGACCGTCATCTCGGTCGACGTGTAGCCGGGGCTGACGGAGTTGACGCGGACGCCGCCGGCCGCCCACTCGACCCCCAGCGCCTTCGTCAGGTGGATCACGCCGGCCTTCGCGGTACAGTAGGCGGCGTGCGCCAGGCCGCGGTTGATGATGTGGCCGGACATGGAGGCGATGTTGACGATGGCGCCGCCGTTGGCCCGGATGCTCTCGTACTCGGCCTGGCACGAGTAGAACAAGCCGTCGAGATCGACCTCCATCACCTTGTTCCAGTCGTCGGCCGTGGTGGTCGCGGAATCGCCCGCCATGTCGATGCCCGCGCAGTTCACCGCGTACCTGACCGGGCCGACGGCCGAAGCGGCCCCTACTGCGGCGAAGACCGCCTCCCGGTCGCGTACGTCGACCGGAAGCACCCTGTGCCCGACACCCGCAGCGCGGCAGAGAGTTTCGAATGCCGAGTAGTCGGCCAGGGGCTGGTCCAGACACGCCAGGTTCACGCCCTCGGCGGCAAGGACGCCGGCGATCGCGAGCCCGATCCCCCGCGCGCCACCGGTGAGGACGGCGACCGACCCGGCCTCCAGCGTGGCGATCACGCTTTTCCCGCGGAGCAGAACACGAAGCCGCCGGCGACGATCGCCTGGTTGTAGGGGCCGAGGGCGGCGGGTGCTCGATCGGTGGAAACAGCTTGGCGTGCAGTCACTGTCTCATCTCTCTCTGATGCTGATTCAGTCGACGGCAGCGGGTTGTGCAGCATGGAGCGCGGCGGCGCAGGCGTCCAGATCGGCGCGCAGGGCGCGCCGTTGCTTCGGTGACAGCGGAGCGAGCATCTTTTCCTCGATCTGGGCGACGGCATGGGACACGGCCGCGAGGAGCGTAGATCCATGGGGAGTGAGAGTGATCTGCTGATCCTTTCCAGCGCCGTGAATCTGGATCAGGCCGGTCGACGTCAGACCCGAGAGCAGTTGGTGTGTGGCCTGTCTCGTGACGAAGACACCTCGGGCGAGTTCGGCGTTGGACAGCCCCGGCCGGTGGGCCAGCAGCTCGAGGCAGGCGTACTGCGAGACACTGAGGTCGAACTCCCTCAGCCGCGCATCCATCGCCACCCGCAAGGCCCAGGTGACGCGTTTGAGGGAGTATCCGACCGAGGTGGCGACATCCACTTGACTCATGTCAATATCTTGACATGGACTATCGCGTCGGGCTCTGATGAGCGCGTCCCGGCTCAGGTTTCCATGTTCACCGAGCGCCGGAAGTCGACCAGCATCTGCTCGACACGTTCGTGCAGCGATTGATCATCCGATGCGGCCGTCGCCCGGCTCAACGCTTCCATCATCGCGAGCAACTCGCGCCGCTGCCGCGGTCGTTGTGCCGTCACCCTGACCTTCGTCTGGGCCTTCAACTGCTTGTACTGCTGTTCCAGCTTGCTCAGCGCCACACTTCCTACTTCCGCATCAGTCCCTTCACCGTACGTGCGGCCCTCCGGCGGTCAATCCGAGCCGACGCGCCAGGTCTCGTCCGGCGGAGTCGGGGAGCGCAGGGACGAGGCATCGGTGAGCGGCTCGGCACCATCGAGGAAAGCGGCCAGCTCCGGCCCGGAGAGCGCGATCGGCCGTCCCATCGGACCGTCCTCCGCGACGATCGTCTCGATCGGCAGCCCACCGGCCGCGGCAGCCGCGATGACCAGGTTGCCGACGGTGCCCCGGTCGTCGCCGTGGACGAGCACTTCGGGGAACCATGCGGAAACGGCCGCCACCAACCGGCGCAGATAGAGCGAGTTCGCGGCGCCGGTCGTGTTGACCAGCAGAATTCCGGCCGGCCGCAACACCCTGGCGACGTCCGCGAAGAATTCCGCGGTACTCAGGGCGGCGGGCACGCGGCCACCACTGAAGGCATCGAGGACAACGGCATCGGCCGAGTCCGTCGGCAGTCCGGCCACACCGTCCCGCCCGTCGGCAAGCTCGAGGTCCACCCCGGACCCAGGGGGCAGCGGCAGCCGGGTCTGCACGACACGGAGCAGTTCGGCGTGCGACTCGAAGACCACCTGGACACTGCCGGGGCGGACCTCGTCGATCCACCGAGGCAGCGTTGCCCCGCCGCCGCCGACGTGCACGACGTCCAGCGGTCCGGGCGGAAGCGCATCGATGGTCTCGGCCAGTACCTGCACGTACGGGAACTCGAGGTAGGTCGGGTCGTCCAGGCTGACGTACGACTGGCGCACGCGGTCCAACAGCAACAACCACCCGCCCGGCCGGTCCTCGTCGGCCAGCAGTTCGACCTCACCCCCGTCTGTCCGCACCTGCCCACTGTAGGCAGGGGGCCCGGTGGCGGACCTCCTCCCTCTGGAAGACCCCGTGCCTCTGGAAGACTCTGCGAGATGAGCACCCTCCCCCTGTCTGAAAGGGCCAGAACCATGTTGGCCCGCCCGAATCCGGCTGTCATGGGCTGCACCCGTGGCGACGGTCAACCCGTCACGGTGGCCACCTGGTACCTGCTGGAGGACGACGATCGGATCCTGATCAATCTCGACGGCGGCCGGCGGCGGCTGGAGTACCTGCGGGCGGACCCGCGGGTCAGCCTCACCGTTCTGGACGGGGCTAACTGGGGGACCACCTGCAGCGTGCAGGGCAGGGTTGTCGATCTCGAGGACGATCCGGAGCTCGTGGGGATCGACCGGCTCTCGACGCACTACCTGAGCATTCCGTACCCGAACCGCGACAGCCCCCGCGTCAGCGGCCACATCCAGGTCGACGCCTGGAGCAGTTGGCACCTCTAGCAGTGGGTCCGACCGGCCGCGAGCGGTGGGTTGGAAGTAGGTTCTGGAGGCGCGGCTGTCCTATCGGACGACGACCGTTCGTAGTACTCATGACGGCACGGAGGTCCGGCCGCACCGACTGACGAGAGGTTCTCCGAGATGACCACCACCGCGCCGACCACCACCGGATACGCGGATGTCAACGGCCTGCACCTCTACTACGAGGTGCACGGCGATGGCACCCCGCTGGTGTTGATCCACGGCGGCCTGCTGACCATCGACATCAACTTCGCCGGCCTCATCCCGACGCTCGCCGAGTCACATCAGGTGGTCGCGCTGGAGCTCCAGGGCCACGGCCGGACCGCCGACATCGACCGCCCGATCACCCCGGCCAACTCGGCCGACGACGTGGTGGCACTGTTGGATCACCTCGGTATCGAACGGGCTCACGTGCTCGGCCACAGCATGGGCGCGGCCGTTGCCCTGGAACTGGCCGTCAACCACCCGACCCGAGTGCTGTCGGTGGTGCCGATCTCGGGCAGCGTCCGCCCCGAGGGCATGCATTCCGACCTCGGCGACCCGGCCATGTTCGCTACCTCGACCCGGATGCCCACCGCCGAGGACTTCGGCGAGTTCACGGCGGCCTACCAGCGGTTGTCGCCGCACCCGGAGCACTTCGAGGAGTTCATGGGCACCATGTCCGCCTCGGCTGCGGACCTGCACGGCTGGTCCGACGAGCAGCTGGCCGGCATCACCGCGCCGGTCCTGATCGTGCTGGGCGATCACGACTTCGTCACCCTCGAGCACGCCGCCCTGATGAAGGAGCTGATACCCGGATCGCAGCTCGCCGTCCTGCCGGGCACCACTCACATGCAGGCCACGAAGCGGCCTGGCCTACTGCTCCCCCTGCTCGCAGCGTTCCTGGACTGACATCCTGGCGCCCGACGGCAAAATGACACTTCGTGTCGTTCTCTAGGATGCACAGATGAGTCGAAGGCAGCCGAACACCGGTGAGCGGTTGCAGACCGCCACCACTGCTGATCACGCTCCCGAAGACGCAGGGGTACAACGATGATCGCCGATCGGTGGGGCGTGAGCGACGACGAGGTCGCACGTCGCTACCCGTGCGACGACCTCGTCCCCACCCCGGTGCTGCAGGCCTGGCGCGGGGTGACCGTCGAGACCCCGCCCGAGGTCGTGTGGCCGTGGGTCGGCCAGATCAGGCTGGCGCCCTATTCCTACGACCTCATCGACAATCTCGGACGTGGGTCGCCCCGAGAGCTGCAGAATCTGCCGGAACCGGCGGTTGGCGAGCCGTTCTCGAAGACAGCCGGGCGGCCGATGGGGCGCATCCTTGCCGTGGCCAGGGCCGACCACCTCACCGCCCGGATCATGGGCGCCGTGTTGTCCTACGTCCTGGTACCCACCGGGAACAACACCCGGCTGCTGCTCAAGATCGTGATGGCGAACGGATCGCTGATCGCGCCGATCGTCTCGATCGGCGATCTGGTGATGGCGCGCCGGCAACTGCTCAATCTCAAGCAGCTGGCCGAGAAGTCCCACCGGGCCTAGTTTTCTCGAGGGCGACGGTGGCGCGCCAGGATCAGCCGATCCTGTCCAGGAACGCCAGCACCCTGTCCATCAGGAGACTCGCGGCCGCCGCGTCGTAGGCGGGCAGCGAGGAATCGGCGAACAGGTGCTCCGGGCCGGGATAGACGAACAGTTCGGCCTTGTCGTTGGAGGCGACAAGCTCCCGGGCGGCGTCGATGTCGCCCTCGCCGGCGAAGTACGGGTCGGCGTCCATGCCATGGATCTGCACCGGTAAACCTGCCGGCCACGAACCGAACTCCGACACGGGGAGGCAGGAGTAGAAGAACAGCGCACCCGCAGCACCGGCGCGAGTCTGGGCGAGGCGTTGGGCCGGCATCACCCCGAGCGAGAAACCGGCATACACAAGGGATTCGCTCAGTTCTTGGGCGGCTGCGACACCACGCTCCATGATGGCGCCGAACCCGGTCTGCGAGGCATAGGCGACTCCATCGTCGAGGTTGTCGAAGGTGTGTCCGTCGTAGAGATCCGGTACGTGGACGGTGTGCCCGGCCTGACGCAACTCGGCGGCGAACTCCTCGACACCCTTCGTCAATCCCTGAGCGTGGTGGTACAGCAGGACCTCTGCCATCGTCTACTCCCCTTGTCGTGAACGAACCGGCGGATGAAACCAGATATTCGGTACGTTCGACCACGGTAGTCTCATCGACCATGGCAGGCAACAGGGAGGTTCCGGACTACGACCTCGAGGAGACGATCGAGCTCACCACGGCCGAGCAGGTGCGGGCGATCAGCGACCCCCTGCGGACCACCATTCTCGGGCTGCTGCACGAGCGGGCCGCCTCCGTGACCGAGCTGGCAATCGCCGTCAAACGTCCGAAAAGCACTGTCGCGCATCATGTCAACGTGCTGACCGCTGCCGGTATCCTACGGGTGGTCCGAACCCGACGGGTCAGAGCAACCCAGGAACGCTACTACGGCCGGGCCGCACGGATGTTCTACGTCGGCCTCGGACGACAGACCAATGGCGTGGACCTCCCCATGGACTTCAACGACTTCGAGGTCGCGCAGAAGGAGTCGGCCGCCGCCTACGAAGCCGGGCAGATGCGCTCGTTCATCCGGCACGCCCGGATACCCGACGGGCAGGCGGCGCAGTTCTGGAGACGCATCGACGAGGCGATCCACGAGTTCGACCGCCTCCCCCGCTCGGGCGAGACGACCTACGGATTCGTCGTTGGGCTCTACCCGATCCACGACTACCCCACCCTGCCGCCGGCCGCGGATCTGGACGTCTGAAAGCCCGGAACCACTACGGCAGGCGCAACCCGGCGACGAGCAGATCCACCAGACGACGTGCGTCGTACCGGGGGTCGCTGCCCGAGCCGATGCAGAGGTTGCCGACGCCCCACATCAGTTCCAGGGCGTCCAGGTCGGTGCGGATCTCACCCGCGGTGCCGGCGGCCGCGAGGAGTTCGGCGCAGACCGGCACGAGGCGGTCGAGGAAGTAGGCGTGCAGGTTCTGGAAGGCGGCATCATCGGACTGCAGCGCCCCGGCGAGACCGTGCTTGGTGACCAGGAAGTCGACGAACAGATCGATCCACTCACCCAGTGCGGCATGCGGGGAGGTACTGCCCGCCAGCAGCGTGGGCCCGGCCTCCGCGCAGGCCTGCACCTGATGCCGGTAGACGGCGACGATCAGGTCCGCCCGCGTCGGGAAGTGGCGGTAGATGGTGGCCACACCCACGCCGGCCCGCGCTGCGATCTCACGCACCGGGGCGTTCACGCCGGACACGACGAAGGCCGCTGCGGCCGCCTCGAGCAGCGACTCCTCGTTTCGCCTGGCATCGGCCCGCTTGCGCGGGAGCGCCGGCATCGATCCGCTCACGGGGCCGATCCCTGACGGTGCCACCGGTTCTGCCGATGCCACCGGTTCTGCCGATGCCGCTGGGTCGAGCGATACCACTGGGTCGGACCCTCCGTCACTCCATTTGCAAACGGAACCATGTTCCGTATAGTCCTTAACGGAATCATGATCCGTTTGTCCATCCTGACAGAACAGGCGATCACGGGCCACCCACTCGTTCCCATCGTCACAGGAGGAACCCCCATGCAGTACCGCAACTTGGGCCGAACCGGCGTACGGGTCAGCACTCTCGCGCTCGGCGCGATGAACTTCGGTCAGATCGGACGCACCACCCAGGACGACGCCACCGCCATCGTCGATGCCGCCCTCGAGGCCGGGATCAACTTCATCGACACCGCCGACATGTACAGCCAGGGTGAATCGGAGGAGATGGTCGGCAAGGCTCTCCGGTCTGGGCCGGCCGGCCGCCGCGACGACATCGTGCTCGCCACCAAGGCGTACCTGCCGATGGGCGACGAGCGCAACCACCGGGGCAGTTCACGCCGCTGGTTGATCACCGAGCTCGAGAACAGTTTGCGCAGACTCGATGTCGACCACGTCGACCTCTACCAGATGCACCGGTGGGACCCCACCACGAGCGACGAGGAGACCTTGTCCGCCCTGACCGACCTCCAGCGCGCCGGCAAGATCCGTTACTTGGGCTCCTCGACGTTCCCGGCCTACCGCATCGTGCAAGCCCAGTGGGCGGCACGGGAGCACCACCTGAGCCGATACGTCACCGAACAGCCCGGCTACTCGATCCTGCAGCGCGGCATCGAGACCCACGTCCTCCCCGTCACCGAGCAGTACGGACTCGGCGTGCTGGTCTGGAGCCCGTTGGCCTCCGGCTGGCTGTCCGGCGCGATCCGCGAGGGTCGGGCGGTCACCACCAACCGCTCGGCGATGATGCCGCAGCGCTTCGACACCGCCACCGCAGCGAACCGGGCCAAGATGGATGCAGTCGAGCAACTGGCCAGGGTCGCCGCCGACGCCGGCCTGACGATGATCCAACTCGCCCTCGCCTTCGTCACCGCGCACCCGGCCGTGACCAGCGCCATCATCGGCCCACGGACTCTGGCACACCTGCATTCCCAGCTCGATGCCGCCGACATCGCGCTCTCCGCGGATGTTCTCGACGCCATCGACGCCATCGTCGCACCGGGCGTCGACCTGGCCGCCGACGAGAAGTTCGACGCTCCACCGGCTCTGCTCGACCCGTCCCTGCGGAGGCGTTGATGTCCGCAGTATTCCCGGCAGCAGAGACGAAGCGTCCGAGTTTCGGCATTGCCACCCCGCCCATGCAGGTGGCCTACCAGGATCTCCTGCGGGTCTGGCGCGAGGCGGACACCATTCCCGAGATCGAGCACGCGTGGCTGTTCGACCACCTGATGCCGATCGGCGGCGACCCGGACGGGCCGATCTTCGAGGGCTGGACCCTGCTCTGCGCCCTCGCCGCGCAGAGCGAGCGGATGCGCCTCGGGCTCCTGGTGACCAGCAACCGTTTCCGGCCACCCGCGATGCTGGCCAAGATCGCCACCACCGTCGACATCGTCTCCGGCGGTCGGCTCGACTTCGGCATCGGTGCCGGATCGCGGCCCAGCCATCCCATCGCCCGCCGCGAGTACGAGGCCCATGGCTTGCCGTACCACGACTTCGCCCACTCCGTCGGGAGTCTCGCGGAGGCCTGCACCATCATCCGGCGGCTGTGGACCGAGGACGCCCCGTTCGACTTCGACGGCACCTACCACCAGCTGACCGGAGCGTTCGGCAATCCGAAACCGGTCCAGCGGCCGCACCCGCCGATCATTGTCGGCGGACGGGCAGCATCGACGTTGCGTGTGGTCGCCGAACACGCCGACCTCTGGAACATCCCCGGTGGCGACATCGAGGACGCGGTCAGCCGCAGCGCCCTGCTGGACCGGTACTGCATCGAGATCGGCCGCGACCCGGCAGCCATCACCCGCTCGATCTTCCTGGGGGTGTCCTACGATCGGCCGGAGACGACCAGAGCGTCGATCGCGGAGGCGCTCGGTGCCGGTTTCAGCCACGTCGTCCTCGGGCTGGGATCGCCCTACCCCGCCGGCGCCGCCCGCTGGGTCGCCGACGAGCTGATCGCTGGTCAGTAGTACTGCACCAGGCAGAACTCATGACCTTCCGGATCGAGCATCGTCAGGACCACACCCTCGTCGTAGTCGTGTCGCTCGCCAGACCAGCGTCCGCCCAGCTCCTGGACCTGCCGGCGCCCGGCGGCGATGTCGTCGACCTGGACGTCGAGGTGGATGCGGACCTTGGCGGTCCTGGCCTCCGGGACCGCCTGGAAGGTGAGCCGCGGCTGGTCGTCCAGCCTGGAGCCGACGGTGGCCCACCCGGGGCCATCGTGCTCGGCCGAGATCGGCCGGTCCAGCAGCACACTCCAGAATCCCGCCAGGGAAACCGGGTCGGCGCAGTCGACGGTGACGGCAGTCCAACGGTTCGTCATCACCGGATCCTCTCAGGCCCCTGTCCTGCCGACCAGCAACTGCACCGCCTGGCAGTGGGCACTCATCTCGCCCCGGGTCAGCTCGTCCAGTTGATCGGCGTCGAGTCCGGTCAGCGACTTGGTCATCTCCAGAGCTGCTTCGAGTTCGTCGTGCCGGGCCCCGGCCGCAGTGGTCCGAAGCGCCTCCGACAGGAACCACAGTCGGACAACAGGTTCAGGCACGGCTCACCCATCGGTTTGTCGAAGGCGAACTGATGCGACGATGCGAAGGAGTGCACCACGCAGCAGAGGCCGAGGCAGTTCGCGCAGTCAGGCTGCAGCTCGGACCGGCCCTTGCCGTCCGTGGTCGGGAGAGGTGCCATTCGACTCGAGCCCCTTTCCACCACCTGCTGCCGCTCACGAAAGCGACCGCCGCCGTACCATTGCGCCACTCAGATGCCTTGACTTCTCACCCCTTTGCAGGCATGGCTGCAGGCCGTCCGCTGACAAGATGACGGGTGGGGCGCTGACGAGCACGCCGGCGTACGCCGTGGTGTGGAGGCCAGATGTTCTCGAGGATCCGTCCCGACCGCAGTCCGTCTGCCAGGCCCGCGCCGAAAGTGCCCGGAAACGCGCTGACCGCCCCTGATCCGTCGGTGGATTTCAGTCCTGCGCCCACCCCCGGACGGCTGCGCCGTTCGACCGCAGCCGTCACGGACCCGCTGGGTGGGTCGCCCGTTCCAGCCGACGTCCAACACTTCCTCCGGCGCAGCCGCGGTGGCGGCGCAGCGCTCCCCGCCGCGTTGGGTACCTCCATGGGCGAGGAGTTGGGTGCGGACCTCCGTTCGGTACGGGTCCACACCGGCCCGGAATCGGACGCCGCGGCCCGCGCACTCCAGGCCACCGCCTTCGCCGACGGCCTGGACCTCCACTTTCGCAACGGGACCTACGCACCGACAACTCAAGCTGGCCAACGACTTCTGGCCCACGAAGTCAGCCACGTGGCGCAGGACGGCGCGACCGCGGCATCCCCGACTGTCGGACGCGCCGACGATCCGGCCGAACAGGCGGCCGACCGGACCGCCGATCGGATCGTCGGGGCCTTGCGGCGCTCCCCGACTCCCGCCACGGTGATCAGCCGGGACGGCGCGCAGGTCGCTGCCCAGTGGCGGGACACGCTGCCGCTGCAGCGTTCTGCGGTCGGCAACCACCGGATACCCGTGCGACGGCTGTTTCCGGGCGACGAACATCCGAGGGCGCAGTCTCCGGAGACGGCCGTGACCCTTCTGACGGACGAGAAGTCTTTGACGACCACCTCGCCCGACCAGGTGAGCGCCGGTGGTCCCGGTCAGGCCGACCTGTCGCCGGCGGCTCTCCAGTACTGCGAGGTCCTGTCCAAGCTGATGGGCGAAGCGCAGAAGGAGAAGATGAAGGAACTGCTCCGGACGTCACACCCGGACAAAGGCGGTACCGACGAAGAATTCCAGGCTGTCTGGGCCGCGATCAAGTGGCTGCAGCAGAAGAACGAGTCGGAGGAGAAGAAGGGTGGAGGCCCGACCAAGCTCTTGACGTCCGGCAAGTTTGACACGAAGGATCCCCGCAAGGCCACGCTCGATGGGCACCTGGCCGGGACGTCGGCCTCGCCGGCACCGAAGGTCGATCCGTCGGCGCCCGGAAAGCTCGATTTCGTCTGGTATTGGACCGAGATCAAATCGTTTCCGGCCGACGTCACGGCCGCGATCGACGCATTCTCCAGTAGTTCGAACGCGGTGGACCAGGCACGCGACCTGCTGCTGCCGAAGATGACCGGCAAGCTGCAGTCCTGGTTCACGGCTGAACTCAACGGGCTCGCCGCCCGGATGGCCGCCCTGGGCGGCCGCGCGATCGCCACCGCCGATCGCGCGGCGGCCCTGGCTGATGTCACATTGCTCAGCACGGACCTCGCACAGTTGCTCACCATGGCCACGGACCGTCTCGCCGATGCCGAGAAGGCCCGCGACATCGCCGCGCAACTGGAGGTCGAGCGGCTACAGCGCGAGGAAGAAGAACGGTTGGCCGCCGAAGAGGCGAGAGCCGAGCAGGAGAAGGAGGAGCGGGAGAAGCAGGCAGCCGAGGAAAAGGCCACGAAGGAGGCGGCCGACAAGAAGGAAGCCGACGAAAAGGCCGCGGCGGAGAAGGCTGATGCGCAGAAGAAGGACGAAGACGCAAAGAAGGCGGTCGAGGACAAGAGGGAAGCCGAGGAGAAGCGGCTGAAACAGCTGAAGGAAGACCGGGCGAAGGCCGAGAAGGATAGGGCCGACAAGAGGGCGGCAGAGCAGCAGCGCCTCGACGACGAGGCAGCACGACGCGACCAGGAGGAGCAGGACAACGAAGCCACCTTCGGCGACAAGACCGCCAGCCACGCGGCCGCCGTGAAGGTCGGCGACAGCCTCGCCTCGTTCGACTACGACGCCAAGATCAAGCAACTCGATGCGGCGTTGGCCACAGCGGAGAAGGAAGCCGCCGAGCTGGCGAAGAAGGCCCAGAAGAAGAAGCCACAGGGGAAGTCGAAGACCATCTCGGCCACGTCGTTGCCGGTCGAAGAGGATCCCGCCCTGGTCGAGGTCACCCCGACCCCGGAAGGCGACCATGCTGCCGGGGTCGCGGAAGCGACCGGACGCCGCACCGACACCACCAACCGGACGGTCTCGGAGCTGGGTGCGGTGGCCACGTCACCAGTCGGCCAGGCGCTCCCGGACGCTGACCTGGCCTGGGTGCTGAGCGAGTCCAAGGGTTCGGTCGAACTGGCCGGCGGGTTGGCCGAGCTGGTCGGGCACCAGCCGGACGGCCTGGCCGTGGCGAAGAAATTGGTGTCCGGGTTCGACGTCAAACGGCTGGCCCCGGTCTGCGGCCGGCTGCTGGACGATCAGGCGCCGGCGGAGCTGACACCGGAAACGGCGGCGCTCCTGGAGGGGTGCGCCTCGAAGCCCTACCGGAGGACGTTCCGGACGTGGCTCTGGGGCTGCGTCCGGAACGGAACCCTCGAATCGGCACTCGAATTGTGCCGTCCGTTTTCCGACACCCTCGGCACCGTCGCCCTTGTTGCGCCCGTCCTGGGTTTCACCGAGAACACCGGGACCTTCCTGCAGATCCTGCAGAAGTGCAAGGCAAAACAGGCGGACGTCACCACCTTGCTGGCTCTGTCCACCGCGGCCGGGTTCGACAAGCTGCTCAATGCGATGCGCAACAAGGACCTGGCCGCCGCCGACGTGTGCACCGTCATGACGCCAGTCCACCTGGCCAGGTTCACCCTGCTCGAACTCACCAGGCTCTGCGACACCTGGCCCAAGGACCTGGCTCTCGTCGCCGAACTGCTCCCGTTGGCCGAGCCGCACTGCCCGAGCCTGATCGGCCTCCTGATCAACGTTGGCGAGCTCGGCCGCTCCAAGCCGCTGCTGGTCACCGCGCTCCAGGCCGAAGCGCAACTCGTCGACAAGATTCCGACGTTCTCGATCACCATCAGACAACCAGAAGATCGCTATGTGGGACCGCGGAACCTGCGGGAGCACAACCGGACCGTCGGTGCTCGCACCGGGTTTCTCGCTCTCAACTTCGCCGGCTCGACCGGCAAGCTCAACACCCACTGGGACTCCATGGGCACGCAGAGAGGAAAGATCAGCTCGATGCACATCAAGAATGCCGAGGACACCGGCAGAGGCCTCGAGCTGAACAAATGGATGCAGTTCTTCAAGGAGTTGCCGGCAGCGGTCGTGCTGGCGCAGAACACCGGGAATCCGACCGGCGGACAGCTGTCGCTCTAGATTCGCCGCCGACGAGGATCGAAGCGGCGCAGCATACCCCACGACGTCCAGGTCTGCCCTTGCGGGCTGACCTGGACGTCGGGGTCACAGGTGGTTCAGTGGAGCAGTCGGATCAGACCAGGTCGAACCGGTCCAGGTTCATGACCTTGTCCCAGGCCGCGACGAAGTCGCGCACGAACTTCTCACCGGCATCGTCGCTCGCGTAGACCTCGGCGAGCGCACGCAGTTCGGAGTTCGATCCGAACACCAGGTCGGCGCGGCTGCCGGTCCAGGCAACCTCACCCGCGGCGTTGCGACCCTCGAAGACGTCCGCATCTTCCGCCGTCGACTTCCAGGCGATACCGATCTCGAGCAGGTTCGAGAAGAAGTCGTTGGTCAGCGCGCCCGGCTTCGACGTCAGCACGCCGACGCTCGACTGCTTGACGGTCGCGCCAATGGAACGCATGCCACCGACGAGCACCGTCATCTCGGGTGCACTCAGGTTGAGCAGGTTGGCCCGATCGACCAGCAAGTACTCGGCCGGCAGCACGTTGCCCTTGCCGAGGTAGTTGCGGAAGCCGTCGGCCTTCGGCTCGAGTGCGGCGAAGGAGTCGACGTCCGTCTGGTCCTGCGACGCGTCCGTCCGGCCCGGGGTGAACGGGACCGAAACGGCATGGCCGCCCTCGGCAGAGGCCCGCTCGACGGCAGCGCACCCGCCGAGCACGATCAGGTCGGCCAGCGAAACCTTGGCGACGCCGGCGGCGTTGAAGGACTGCTGGATGCCCTCGAGCGACCTCAGAACCTGCGACAGCGTCTCGGGATCGTTTGCCTCCCAGTCTTTCTGCGGCTCGAGACGGATGCGGGCGCCGTTGGCGCCGCCACGTTTGTCGCTCCCACGGAACGTCGAGGCCGACGCCCAGGCGGTCGAGACGAGCTGTGCCACAGACAGTCCGGAGTCCAGGATCTGGCCCTTGAGGGTCGCGATCGCGTCGGCACCGATCACCTCGTGATCCGCGGCCGGCACCGGGTCCTGCCAGATCAGCGTCTCGCTCGGGACGAGCGGGCCGAGATACCGCTGGATCGGGCCCATGTCGCGGTGGGTCAACTTGAACCAGGCACGGGCGAAAGCATCGGCGAACTGATCGGGGTTGTCCTTGAAGCGCCGCGTGATCGGCTCGTAGATCGGGTCGACGATCAGCGCGAGGTCGGACGTCAGCATTGTCGGGGGGCGGCTCAGCGAGCCGTCGGTCGGGTCGGGGACGGTGTTGGCCCCGGCGCCGTCCTTCGGCTGCCACTGGTTCGCGCCGGCGGGGCTCTTGGTCAGCTCCCACTGGTAGGCGTAGAGGTTCTCGAGATAGCTCTGGTCCCAGGTGGTCGGGGTCGAGTTCCAGGTGACCTCGAGGCCGCTGGTGATCGCATCCCGGCCTTTGCCGGTGTTGAAGCTCTGCTTCCAGCCCAGGCCCTGCTCCTCGATGGGCGCACCCTCGGGTTCCGCCCCGACGTACAGATCCGGGTCGGCCGCACCGTGGGTCTTGCCAAACGTGTGGCCGCCGGCGACGAGCGCGACGGTCTCCTCGTCGTTCATCGCCATCCGCGCGAACGTCTCCCGGATGTCACGTGCGGAGCCGAGCGCGTCCGGGATGCCGTTGGGGCCTTCCGGATTGACGTAGATCAGGCCCATCTGCACTGCAGCCAGCGGGTTCTCGAGTTCACGGTCACCCGTGTAGCGCTCGTCGCCCAACCAGGTCTGCTCCGGACCCCAGTAGACGTCCTCGTCCGGCTCCCAGACGTCCGGACGGCCGCCGGCGAAGCCGAAGGTCTTGAACCCCATGGTTTCCAGGGCGCGGTTGCCGGTGAAGATGATCAGGTCGGCCCAGGAGACCTTGCTGCCGTACTTCTTCTTGACCGGCCACAGCAGCCGGCGGGCCTTGTCGAGGTTGCCGTTGTCCGGCCAGCTGTTGAGGGGAGCGAAGCGCTGCATGCCGGCACCGGCGCCACCGCGACCGTCACTGATGCGGTACGTACCGGCGCTGTGCCAGGCCATCCGGATCATGAAGGGGCCGTAGTGGCCGAAGTCGGCGGGCCACCAGTCCTGCGAGGTGGTGAGCACGGCGTCGACGTCCGCGGCCAGCGCGTCCAGGTCGACGGTCTTGAACGCCGCGGCGTAGTCGAAGTCGTCGCTCATCGGGTTCGCGACGGCAGGGTGCTTGCGCAGGATCTTCAGGTTGAGCTGGTTGGGCCACCAGTCACGGTTGCCCGCACCTTCGGTCGGATGATTGCGGGTACCGACAGTCGCGACCGGGCACTTGGCCTCGCTCTCCTCCGACTGCATGTCGCCGACGACGGCATTGTGGTTGTGCTCGGACACTTTTCGATCCTTCCGGGAGTAGGACATCGGAACTGCTGGCGGCGTGATCAGGAAATCGTGTGGTGGGCGAATTTCTTTCTCGAATAGCAGTCGGGGCACAGACCCCAGTAGGTGACCTCGGCTTCGTCGATCGAGAAGCCGTTGTCGTCGGACGCGGTCAGGCAGGGCGCCTCACCGACCGCGCAGTCCACATCGGTGATGACGGCACATGACCGGCAGACCATGTGATGGTGGTTGTCCCCCACCCGCGACTCGTAGCGGGCGACCGATCCGGACGGCTGGATCAGGCGGACCAGACCGGCGGCCGTCAACCGGTGCAGTGAGTCGTACACGGCCTGACGCGACACCTGCGGGTGGTCGATCTTGACGGCGCCGATGATCGAATCGGTATCGGAATGCGGGTGGGTGTGCACCGCGCTGAGCACGGCCAGACGCGGACGCGTGACTCGCAGGGTCGCCCCACGCAGCATGAGCTCGAAGTCGCTCGGCTCGAGGTGCGGGTTCGTTGCCATCCCCAGCAGTCTGTCCCGCTTTCTGGACTGAGTCAAGACAACAGCTGCGGGGATGACCTTCGTTCGCGGGGATGAACATGTCGTATTTGGGGCTGGTGGGACAGACGTAGACAACTTGATCCCCGCCGCTCGATCCCGCAGCCGAACCGACGGCGGACAGGCGGACTCAGTCGACGAGAGCCTGGACGAGCAACTCGCCATCAGCAATGGCGCCGGCGATGTCATCGACCGTCGCGTCGTGGGTGTAAGCGTGACCACGGAGCAGGGCCAGGGAATCGCGCGGCCCCATGCTCAGCGCAATGTCGACCATGCCCATCGCGATCCAGACCCGGGATCGGGCGCGGGCTGCTGCGGTGTTCAGCCACACCGGTTGCCCGCGACCGTCGGAGAGGCCGGAGTGGGTGGCCAGCAGCGAGCCGACGACGTCGGTGACCTCCTGAACGGCTTGCAGCGCGTCGTCGGTGATCGCGGGCTGCAACTCGGTGTAGTACAGATCGACGGCCGCATTTCCACCGAAATCTTCGTTATCGACCGGTAAAGACAGGATTGCGCGGTATGGCGTCTTCATCACCAATTCCGCAGAAAATGTGGGCCATCGCTGCCTCATGATGTCCGCCGTCGCCAGTACAGCACTGTCCTGGACGTGGGCGGCCAGGCACGGTCCTTCGCCGACGGTGAACTGCAGTCGCTCGGCCAGGACGGCATGGTCGTCGCTGGCACCGAGCGGGACGCGGTGGCGGAAGCCGCTGAAGTAGCTCATCCCGGCTGCGGCCACGGGCAGCACCTGCGCGCACGCCCTCATCAATCGCGAGGGCAACAGTTCCGGCCCCGGAAGGTCGCGGTTGTTGTCGACCGAAGCCAACTCGACGATGCGAACGGAAACATCCATGAGTATCGTTCGACCCCCCGTCGGCGAAAAGCTCCAGCTTCGACCTAGTTTACACCGTATGGGAGACATGATGGCGGTCGGGAACTCGGCGGAGTAGATCGGACCTCCTTGACGGCTCGGCGACGAAAGGAGAATCGCCCGGTGTCCGACCCGCTTGACCTCTCGAGGTTCGTGACCGCGCAGGACGGCGGACGGACCTACGCTGCGGCGGTCGCCGAGCTGCGCCGTGGTCGGAAGACGAGCCACTGGATGTGGTTCGTCTTCCCGCAGATCGCCGGTCTGGGCAACAGCGCCATGTCCCGGCGCTATGCGATCTCCGGCCTCGAGGAAGGCACGGCCTACCTGCAGCACCCGGTGCTCGGGCCCCGCCTCCTCGAGGTGTCGAACATCGTGGTGCACACCGAAGGTGCGACGGCGCAGGGGATCTTCGGCGGCATCGACGCCCGGAAGCTGCACTCCTGCGTGACCTTGTTCCGTCGGATCGAGCCGGCCGAGGCCGTCTTCGAGACGGCGCTGGACCGGTTCTTCGACGGCCGACCCGACCCGATGACGATCCGGCTCATCGACGGCGCATGACCCGCTGCGTTCAGGTCTTCCGCACGGCACGCAGGACGCACTGGGTGCCGGCCGGCGGCTTGAACTTCTGACGTGCGGTCCAGCCGTGGGTCTGGCCGGCCTTGACGACCACCTCGGTCGTCGCCGAATCGATCACCCGGGAGTACTTGTCGGTGAAGAACACCAGGACACGGAACGTGCTGGCCCCGGCCGCGGAGTTCTTGGCGGTACCGGTGGCCTCCCAGCCCGAAGCACTCCTGCTGCAACCGGTCAAGAGGATCGACGTCCGCAGGGCGGGGGTGTCCTTGATCTGCGAGTCCTTCGGGATCGAGTGCTGCGGGGCAGCGGCGGGGAGGGGCGTGACCGTGACCTTCGGAACAGCGGACTTAACCGTCGCCGTCGTCCCGGCGGCCGCGGACTTCCGACCGGGAGAGGTGGACGCGCCACCCGCTTTCCCGGCAGACGTCCCGGGCTTACCGGCGGCCGTCCCGGTCCCGGGCGGCGCGGCACCAGGCGACCCCACCGCCCCGGCAGCAGCTCCCCTGACGGAATCCGCCGCCGAGGGCGACGGTGACGCTGTCGGCGAGCTCGTGCAGGACACCGCGCCCAGCATGATCGCGCCGGCGCAGACGGCGGCGAGCCCACGACGAATACCACTCAGTGATGCCATCAGATGTCCTTCTCCTCTTCGGTGGTGCTGGTCCGGTGCGGCGGCGCGATCAGTGCCGTGAGGGCCTCCGGCGACGCCGGCCGACGACCACCAGTACCAAACCGGCGAGCAGCACCAGCAGGCCCGTCCACAAGAGCTCGGTTCCGGGCAGACCGGTGTAGGACAGTCCACCTCCGGGCGGCGGCGTGGCGCCGGGCGGCGGCGTTCCTCCCGGAGGCGTGGCGCCGGGAGGTGGCGTGGCGGTCGGCGGGGTGGCGGTCGGCGGCGTGGGGGTCGGCGGAGTGGGGGTCGGCGGAGTGGGCGTCGAGGTCGCCGCCGGAACGGTGATGGTGACGGTGGCCGTCGCGCACTTGCGCGTCGGGGTCGACGTGTCGCACACCCGGTAGGTGAACTGGTCCGTCCCGGAGAATCCGGCGGCCGGGGTGTAGGTGACGGTGCCGTTCGCGTGTACCACCACCGTTCCGTTGGCCGGCTTCACCGTGATCGACACCGAACCCGGATCCAGCGGGGCGCCACCGGTGGTGGTGGTGTCGTTGCCGAGGATCGAGATCGTCACCGGGGTGTCCAGCGGGGTGGTGACGGTGTCGTCGACGGCCGTGACTGTCGCGAGAACCGTGACGGTGACGACCGTCTCGCTGCAGACCGGGGTCGGCTGGGACGTGTCGCACACCCGGTAGGCGAACTGGTCCGTCCCGGAGAATCCGGCGTTCGGGGTGTAGGTGATCGCCCCGGTGACCGGGTCGACCGTCGTGGTCCCGTGGCCGGCCTTCACCGTCACCGTCACCGAGGCGGGGTCCAACGGCTGTCCGGTGGCGGAGGAGTCGTTTCGCAGGACGTCGATGACGGTGGCCTTGCCGGGTGCGGTGGTAGCGGCATCCGGATCTGCGACGACCTTGTCCGCGCCGACCGTGATGGTCACCGTCGCCGTGGTGCAGGCCGGGGTCGGGATCGACGTGTCGCACACCCGGTAGGTGTAGGTGTCGGTCCCGCTGTAGCCGGCCGCCGGGATGTAGGTGATCACCCCGGTGGTCGGGTCGACGCTGACGGAGCCGTGGGTCGGCGCCCTGGTGACCGTCACCGAGGTGGGATCCAGCGGAGCACCGCCCGGCGCATGGGTGTCGTTGGCCAGCACGTCGGTGGTGACCGGCGTGTTCTGGCGGGTGACGGACGCGTCACCGGCGGCCTTGACCGCGTTGGGCACCGTGACGGTCACCGTGGCGTTGGCGCACACCGGCATCGGGGCCGACGTGTCGCACACCCGGTAGGTGTACGTGTCCGTCCCGGAGAACCCGGCGGCCGGCGCGTAGGTGATGGCTCCGGTAGTGGGGTTCACCGAGGTCGTGCCGTGCAGCGGCGCGGCGGTCACGGTGACCGAGGCCGGATCCAGCGGGGAGCTGGAGACCAGCACGGTGTCGTTGGCCAGGACGTCGATGACGACCGGGGTGGTCGGCGGCGTGGTCGCCCGGTCGTTCGCCGCGGTGACGGCGTTCGGCAGGACGGTGACCGAGACGGTGGCCGTGGAGCAGACCGGGGTCGGGATCGAGGTGTCGCATACCTGGTAGCTGAACGAGTCCGGTCCGGAGTAGCCCTTGGTCGGGGTGTAGGTGATGGTGCCGTCCGCGTTGACCTTCGTCGTGCCATGGCCAGGCGCCGCGGTGACCGTCACACTCGACGGGTCCAGAGGCGCGCCGCCGTTGGTGACGGTGTCGTTCCCGAGGACGTCGATCCGGTCCGGGGTGTTCAGACCCGTGCTGGTGGTGTCCGCCGTCGCCGTGACGACCGACGGCACCGTGATGGTGACCGTCGCCCTGGCGCAGACCGGGGTCGGGATCGATAGGTCGCACACCTGGTAGACGTAGGTGTCGGTCCCGGCGAACCCGGCGGCCGGGGTGTAGGTGATCGCCCCGGTGGCCGGGTTGACCGCCGTCGTGCCGTGCTTCGGCCCGGTGGTGACCGAGACCGACGCGGGATTCAACGGTGCGCCGTCGGTAGCGACGGTGTCGTTGGCCAGCACGTTCGTGACGACCGGGGTGATCGGCGGCGTGATACCGCTGTCGGCGACCGCCGTGACGATGTTGGCCGCCACCGCGACGGTGACCCTGGCCGTCGAGCAGACCGGTGTCGGGGTGGACGAGTCGCAGACCGTGTAGCTGTAGAAGTCCGGACCGGAGTAGTTGGCGGCCGGGGTGTAGGTGATGCGGCCGGTGGCCGGATCGACCGTGGTGGTGCCGTGCTTCGCCGCGCCGGTGACCGAGACCGATGCCGGATCCAACGGAGAACCGTTGGGCGAGAACACATCGTTGGTGAGCACGTCGGTGGTCACCGCGGTGTTCTGCGCCGTGGGGGCCAGGTCGCCGGTGGCCGAGACGATGTTGGGCACCCGGACGCTGACGGTCGCCGACTGGCAGACCTTCGTCGGGGTCGAGGTGTCGCAGACCGTGTAGGTGAACGTGTCCGAGCCGGAGAATTCGGTATTAGGCGTGTAGGTGATCGCTCCCGTCGTCGGGTCCACCGAGGTGGTGCCGTGCAGTGGTGCGGTGCTGACGGTCGGGTTGTCGAACGACTGGCCGGTGGAGGTGGAGTCGTTGAACCGGACGTCGATGGTGACCGGGGTGGCCGGGTTGGTGACGCCGGCGTCCGGGTTGGCGGCGACGACGTCCGTGCCGACCTCGACGGTGACGGTCGCGGGGTCGCAGACCGGGGTCGGACTCGAGGTGTCGCACACCCGGTAGGTGTACGAGTCCGGTCCCGAGTAGCCGGGCGTCGGCCGGTAGGTGATGGCACCGGTGGACGGGTCGACCGTGGTGGTGCCGTGCGTGGGCGGCCCGGTCACCGAGACGGACGCCGGATCGAGCGGCGCGCCGAACGGGGTGATCGTGTCGTTGCTCAGGATCGGTGTGGTGACGGTTCCGTTCTGCGGGACAGCCACGTCGTCGCCCTGGGCCGAGACGACGCTGGGCACCGTGATCGAGACGCTGGCGGTGGCGCAGACCGGCGTCGGGGTCGAGGAGTCGCAGACCCGGTAGGTGTACGTGTCGACCCCGGAGAACCCGCTGTTGGGCTTGTAGGTGATCGCTCCGGTGATGTGGTTGACCGTGGTGGTGCCGTGGGCGGGCGGAACGGTCACCGTGACCGAGGCCGGATCCAGCGGGGCGCCGTTCGGCAGGATCGTGTCGTTGTCGAGCACGTTGGTGGTGACCGGGGTGAGCGGCCCGGTGCTGGACGTGTCCGGCGTGCCGGTCACGGTGTTCGATCCGACGGTCAGGTTCACCGTCGCGGTCGAGCACACCGGGGTCGGCGTCGACGAGTCGCAGACGCGGTAGGTGAACGAGTCGAGCCCGGTGTAGTTGGCCGTCGGCGTGTAGGTGACCTTGCCGGTGGTCGGATCGACCGAGGTGGTGCCGTGCGCCGGTGCGGTCCCGACGGTCACGGAGGCCGGGTCCAGCGGGGACCCGCCGGTGGTCACCGTGTCGTTCGCCAGCACGTTGATGGCGGTCGGCGTGTTCTGGGCGACCGTGGCCGAGTCACCATTGGCGGTGACCACGTTGGAAACGGTCACGGTGACCGTTGCGGTCCCGCACACCGGCGTCGGGGTGGACCGGTCGCACACCCGGTAGGTGTAGGTGTCCGTGCCGGAGAAGCCGGTCGCCGGGGTGTAGGTGACCGCCCCGGTGGTCGGGTTGACCGTGGTGGTGCCGTGGGCGGGAGCGACCGCGACGGTGACGGAGGCCGGGTTCAGCGGGGCGCCGCCGGTGGTGACCGTGTCGTTGGCCAGCACGTTCGTCGTGACGGAGTGGGCCGGCAGCGCGTTGGCCGTGTCGGGCGTGACGGTCACCGTGTTGGCCGGGATGGTGACGGACACCGTCGCGGTCGAGCAGACCGGCGTCGGGGTCGAGGTGTCGCACACCCGGTAGGTGAACGCGTCCGGACCGCTGTAGTTCGCCGCCGGGGTGTAGGTGACCCTGCCGGTGACCGGGTCGACCGAGGTGGTGCCGTGGGCCGGGGTGGTGGTGGTGACCGAGACCGGGTTCAGCGGAGCGGCTCCGGCCGAGGTGGTGTCGTTCGCCAGGACGTCGACTATGACCGGGGCGTTCTGCGCCCCGACCGCGGTGTCACCGACGGCCTTCACCGTGCTCGGGACGGCGACCCTCACCGTTGCGGTGGCGCAGACCGGCGTGGTCGAGGTGTCGCAGACCTGGTAGGAGTAGGTGTCCGTGCCGGAGAAGCCGGCGGCCGGGGTGTAGGTGACGGCCCCCGTCGCCGGGTTGACCGCAGTGGTGCCGTGGCCGGCCGGCGTGGTGACCGTGACGGACGCCGGGTCCAGCGGTGAGCCGCCGGTGGCGACGGTGTCGTTGGCCAGCACGTCGGTGGTGACGGCCGTGCCCGGGGTGGTCGTCGCGGCGTCGTTGGCCGCCGTGACGGTGTTCGCCGTCACGGTCACCGCGACGGTGCCGGTCGAGCAGGTGGCGACGGGCAGGGAGCGGTCGCAGACCGTGTAGGCGAACGCATCCGGACCGGAGTAGCCCGCGGCCGGCGTGTAGGTGACGGCGCCGGTGGTCGGGTTGACCGTGGTGGTGCCGTGCGCCGGGATGCTGGTGGTGACCGAACCCGGGTTCAGGGCGGCGCCACCCGTCGTCACGGTGTCGTTGGTCAGCACCGGGATCACGACGCGCGTGTTCGGGCCGGCGGTGGCCGTGTCGTTCGTGGCCTTGACGGCGTTGGGCACCGTGATGGTGACCGTGGCCGTGCCGCACAGCGGCGTCGGGGTCGAGGAGTCGCACACCCGGTAGGTGTAGGTGTCGACACCGGAGAAGCCGGCCGCGGGGGTGTAGGTGACGGCCCCCGTGGTGGTGTTCACCGAGGTGGTGCCGTGTCCCGCCGGGGTCTGGACGGTGACGGAGGCCGGGTTGAGGGCGGCCCCGCCGGCCGAGACGGTGTCGTTGGCCAGCACGTTGGTGGTGACCGGGGTGACGGGCATGGTGCTACCGCTGTCGTTGACCGCCGTCACCGTGTTGGTGCCGACGGTGACCGCGACGGTCGCGCTCGAGCAGACCGGCGTCGGGGTCGGGGCGAGCGGAGCGCCGGGGTATGTCATGGACCGGTCGCACACCTGGTAGGTGAACGTGTCAGGACCGGAGTAGCCGACCGCCGGGATGTAGGTGACGACACCGGTGGTGGTGTTCACCGAGGTGGTCCCGTGGGCCGGGGTGCCTGCCGTCACTGACGCGGGGTTGAGCGGCGCAGCACCGGCGCTGATGGTGTCGTTGGCCAGGACCGCGACGGCCACCGGGGTGTTCTGCGCGGTGTTGGCCGCGTCGTTGATCGCGGTGACGGTGGTCGGCACGGTGATGGTCACCTTGGCGACGGCGCAGATCGGCGTCGCCGAGGTGTCGCAGACCTGGTAGGAGTACGAGTCCACACCGGAGAACCCGGCGGCCGGGGTATAGGTGATGGTCCCGTTCGCGGTGTTCACCGCGGTGGTGCCGTGACCGGCCGGGACGGTGACCCCGACCGACGCCGGATCCAGGGCGGACCCGCCGGCCGCGACGGTGTCGTTGGCCAGCACGTTGGTGGTGATCGGGGTGACCGGCGGCGTGCTGCCGCTGTCGGCCACTGCCGTCACGGCGTTCGGACGGACGGTGATCGTGACGGTGCCGGTGGCGCAGACGGGCGTCGGCGTCGAGGTGTCGCACTCGGTGTAGGTGAACATGTCGGGCCCGGCGTAGCCGGCGGTCGGTGTGTACGTCGCGCTGCCGGTGGTCGAATCGATGACGACGGCGCCGTGCGACGGCGCCGTCGCCGTCACCGACGCCGGGTTGAGCGGTGCTCCGTTCGGGCTGACGGTGTCGCCGGCCAGCAGGTTCACCGTCAACGGGACGTTCTCGTTGGTCACGGCGACGTTGTTCGACGGCGTGACCACGTTGGGCACCGCGACGGTCACCGTTGCCGTGGAGCAGACCGGCGTGCTGGACAGGTCGCAGACCCGGTAGGCGTACGTGTCGGTGCCCGAGAAGCCGTTGTTCGGCCGGTAGGTGATGGCGCCGGTGGTGGTGTTCACCGTCGTCGTGCCGTGGCCCGGCGCGGTGGTGACGGTGACGGAGGCCGGGTTCAGCGCCGAACCGGTGGCCGACTTGGTGTCGTTCGCCAGGACGTCGGTGGTGACCGCGGTTCCGGGCGGAGTGGTGGCGTTGTCGTCGTTCGCCTTGACCACGTTCGAGCCCACGGTGACAGTGACGGTGGCGATGGCGCAGACCACCGTCGGGGTCGAGGAATCGCAGACCTGGTAGCTGTAGCTGTCCGGGCCGGAGGTGCCGGCGGCCGGGGTGTAGGTGATGGCTCCCGTGGCGGTGTCCACCGAGGTGGTGCCGTGCGCCGGGCCGGCCGTCACGAGGACCGACGCCGGGTTGAGCGGCGACCCGTTGACGGTGTGGGTGTCGTTGGCCAGGACCGGGCTGGTGACTGCCGTGTTCTGCGTCGTGGTGGCAGTGTCGTTGACCGCGGTCACCACGTTCGGCACGGTGATCGTCACCGCCGTGCTGGCGCAGATGGCCGTCGGGATGGACGTGTCGCAGACCTTGTAGCTGTAGGCGTCGGTGCCGGAGAACCCGACTGCCGGGGTGTAGGTGATGTTGCCGGTCCCGTTGATCGCAGTGGTCCCGTGGGCGGGCTGCACCGTGACGGTCGGGAAGGCCAGCGGCTGTCCGGTGGAGGTGGTGTCGTTGGTCCGGACGTTGGTGGTGACGGTGACGCCAGGAGCGGTGGTGTCGGAGTCCGGGGTCGCGGTCACGACGTTGGCGCCGACCGTCAGGTTCACGGTGGCGGAGCCGCAGACCGGTGTCGGGGTCGGGGCGAGCGGCGCGACGGGGTATGTCACGGAGGAATCACAGACGGTGTAGGTGTAGGAATCCGGGCCGGTGTAGCCAGTGACCGGCGTGTAGGTGATGACCCCGGTGGTGGTGTTCACGCTGGTGGCGCCGTGTGCGCCCGGCGTCGCCACGGTGACCGACGCCTTGTTCAGCGGGGCACCGTTGGCCGAGATGGTGTCATTCGCCAGCACGGAGGTGGCGACGGCGGTGTTTTGCGGCGTGGCGGAGATGTCGTCCTTGACCGTGACCACGTTCGGCACGCCGACGGTGACGGTGGCGGTGGAGCAGACCGGCGTCGGGGTCGAGGTGTCGCAGACCGTGTAGCCGAAGGTGTCCGTGCCGGAGAACCCGTTAGCCGGGGTGTAGGTGATGGCGCCCGTGCCCGGATCCACCGCCGTGGTGCCTTGACCGGCCGGAGTGCTGACGGTCGGGTTGGCCAGGGGTTGCCCGGTGGAGGTGGAGTCGTTGGCACGGACGTTCACGGAGACCGGGTTGCCCGGGGTCGTGGTGGCGTTGTCCGGGTTGGCCACCACCGTGTTGGCACCGACCGTCACGGAGACGGTGGCGGTCGAGCACACCGGGGTCGGGGACGGGGCGAGCGGAGCGACGGGGTATGTCACGGAGGTGTCGCAGACCCGGTAGGTGTAGCTGTCCGGTCCGGTGTAACCGGCGCTCGGCGTGTAGGTGACCGCTCCGGTGGTGGTGCTCACCGTGGTGGTGCCGTGAGCGGGACCGATGGTGATGGTGACCGACGCCGGGTTCAGCGCGGCGCCGTTCGTGGACACCGTGTCGTTCCCGAGCACCGCGGTGGTGACCGGCGTGTTCTGCGGCGTGGTGGCCGTGTCGGCGTTGGCCTTCACGACGTTGGGCACGGTGATCGTGACCGTCGCCGAAGCACAGACCGGCGTCGGGTTCGAGGTGTCGCAGACCTTGTAGACGTAGGTGTCGACGCCGGAGAAGCCGTTGGCCGGCGAGTAGGTGATGTTGCCGGTGGTCGGGTCGACGGCAGTGCTGCCGTGTCCGGGCGCGGTGGTGACGGTCGGGTTGGCCAGGGGCTGGCCGGTCGAGCTGGAGTCGTTCGCCTTGACGTTCGTCGTGACCGGCGTGCCGGGGACGGTCGTGTCGGTGTCGTTGCCGGCGGTGACGGTGTTCGCCCCGACGGTGACCGCGACGGTAGCGGTCGAGCAGACCGGCGTGGGGGTCGGGGCGAGCGGAGCGACGGGGTAGGTCGCGGAGCCGTCGCAGACCTTGTAGCTGTAGCTGTCGGGACCGGAGTAGCCGGTCTGCGGCTGGTAGGTGATGGACCCGGTGGTCGGGTCGACGGTGGCGGTGCCGTGGGTGGGACCGGTCTGCACCGCGACCGACGCCGGGTTCAGCGGGGCGCCGCCGGCGGTGACCGTGTCGTTGGAGAGCACGACGGTGACGACCGGGGCATTCTGGGCGGCCGCTGCGGTGTCGTTGACCGCCGTCACCGTGCTGGGCACGGTGATGGTCACGGTGGCCGTGGCGCAGACCGGCGTGGCCGAGGTGTCGCAGACCTTGTACCGATAGGTGTCGACGCCGGAGAAGCCGTTGGGCGGCGTGTAAGTGATGGCGCCGGTGCCCGGGTTCACCGAGGTGGAGCCGCGACCTGCGGCCGTGACGACGACGACCGAGGCCGGATCGAGCGGGGCTGCACCGGCAGACACCGTGTCGTTGGCGAGCACATTCGTGACGATCGGCGTGATCGGCGCGGTGGTGCCGGAATCGTTGACCGCGGTGACGACGTTCGGCGCGATGGTCACCGTGACGACGGTGGCCGTGGTGCAGACCGGCGTCGGTCTGGAGGTGTCGCAGACCGTGTAGGTGAACGAGTCAGGGCCGGAGTACCCGGCGGCCGGGGTGTAGGTGACGGCGCCGGTGGTCGGGTTGACCGTGGTGGTGCCGTGCGCGGGGGTGCTGGCCACCACGGTGGCCGGGTTGAGGGGCGCGCCGCCCGCGGAGACCGTGTCGTTGGCCAGGACGTTGACCACGACCGGGGTGTTCGGCTGGGCGTTCGCCGTGTCCGGGTTGGCCGTCAACACGTTCGGAACCGTGATGGTCACCGTGGCGGTGGCGCAGAGCGGAGTCGGCGTGGAGGTGTCGCAGACGGTGTAGCCGTAGGTGTCGACCCCGGAGAATCCGTTCGCCGGCGCGTAGGTGATGGTCCCGGAGGAGTTGACCACCGTGCTGCCGTGACCAGCCGCCGTGGTGACCGCGACGGTGGCCGGGTTCAGCGGAGCGCCGTTGGGCTTGACCGTGTCGTTGGCCAGCACGGTGGTGGTGATCGGGGTGACCGGCGGGGTGGTGCCGGCGTCGTTGACGGCGGTGACGGTGTTGGCCGGGACGGTGATCGTCACGGTGGCGGTGCTGCAGACCGGTGTGGGGGTGGAGGAGTCGCAGACCTGGTAGCTGTAGGTGTCCGTGCCGGCGAAGTTCGCGGCCGGGGTGTAGGTGATGGCCCCGTTGGCGGTGTTCACCGCGGTGGTGCCGTGGTTGGCCGGGGTGGTGACGGCGACGGAGGCCGGGTTCAGGGGCGAGCCGCCGGTGGTGATGGTGTCGTTGGTCAGCACCGTCGTGGTGATGGCGGTGTTCTGCGGCGTCGTGCCGCTGTCGTTGACGGCCGTGACGGTGCTGGGGACCGTCACGATGACCGTGGCGATGGCACAGACCGGGCTCGCCGACGTGTCGCAGACCTGGTACTTGAAGGTGTCAACCCCCGAGAAGCCCGCCGCCGGGGTGTACGTGACGGCGCCGTTGGCGGCGTTCACCGCGGTGGTGCCGTGGCCGGCCGGGGTGCTGATGGAGACCGAGGCCGGGTTCAGCGGCGAACCGCCGGCTGCGACGGTGTCGTTCGCCAGGACGGGGATGACGATGGCCGTCGTCGGCGGGGTGGTCCGGGCGTCGTTGACCGCGGTGACGGCGTTGCCGCCGACGGTGACCGAGACGGCCGCCATGGAGCAGACCGGGGTGGGCGTCGACCCGTCGCAGACCGTGTAGGTGAAGGTGTCCGGTCCGCTGTAGCCGGCGGTCGGCGTGTACGTGACGACGCCGGTGGTGGTGTTCACCGTGGTGCTGCCATGAGCCGGCGGGGTGGTCGTCACCGAGCCGGGGTTGAGCGGCGCGCCACCGGTGCTGGTGGTGTCGTTGCCCAGCACGGAGACCTGGACGGCCGTGTTCTGCGGGGTGATCGCCGTGTCGTTGACCGCGGTGACCGCGTTGGGCACGGCGACGGTGACGGTGGCGGTCGCGCAGACCGGCGTCGGGGTGGAGAGGTCGCAGACCTTGTAGGTGTAGAGGTCGGTACCGGAGAACCCGGCGGCCGGCGTGTAGGTGATGGCGCCCGTGGACGTGTTCACCGAGGTGGCGCCATGTGCGGGAGCGATCGTCACGCTGACCGACGCCGGGTTCAGGGCAGCCCCGTTCGTAGCCTTCGTGTCGTTGCCGAGCACATTGGTGGTGACCGCGGTAGCCGGCGCCGTCGAGGAGTTGTCGTTGTTGGCGACGACGGTGTTGGAGCCGACGGTCACGGTGACCGTCGCGGTGCCGCAGACCTGGGTCGGGGTGGAGCTGTCGCAGACCTGGTACGTGTAGGAATCCGGACCGGAGTACCCGGCAGTCGGCGTGTAGGTGACCTTGCCGGTGGCCGGATCAACGGTGGTGGTGCCGTGAACCGGGGTGGAGGTCGTGACCGATGCCGGGTTCAGGGCGGCGCCGTTGGTGGTGTGGGTGTCATTCGCCAGGACGTCGGTGACGACCGGGGTGTTCTGTCCGGTGGTGGCGGTGTCGTTCACCGGGGTCACCGCGTTCGGCACGGTGATGGTGACGGTGGTGCTGGAGCACACCGCCGTCGGCGTCGAGGTGTCGCAGACCCGGTAGGTGTAGACGTCGACGCCGGAGAACCCGACCGCCGGGGTGTAGGTGATGTTCCCCGAACCGTTGACCGCGGCGGTGCCGTGGCCGGGCTGGACGGTGACCGTCGGGAACGCCAACGGCTGCCCGGTGGAGGTGGTGTCATTGGTCCGGACGTTGGTGGTGACCGGCGTGTTCGGCGCGGTGGTCGTCGAATCCGGGGTGGCGGTGACGGTGTTCGCGCCGACGGTGATGTTCACCGT